>RGDT01000282.1 GCA_009918525.1 Planctomycetia bacterium | reverse complement strand
ATCATGTCGCCCGCGCCTACCCAGGTCATTTGACGCGAACCGTCGATACACACATTCATAATGAAGTCACACCCAGCCATCAGGGCAATCCGGGTGTTCTCTTCGTGTACGGGGTTGCCTGCAACGCTACCGCAGTCGGCCTTGGGATGCTCCAGAAAGCGAGGCCCATGCCAAACGCGTACCGTTTCGAGCGCAGCGATGCCGGGGCAGATGAGCTTTCGCCCGCCGGAGTAACCCGCCATGAGATGTGGTTCGATCAGTCCCGTGGTGATTTTCAGGTCGGCATTAACGTAGCGGCTGTCGATCCAGGCGGGGACACCATTGGGGGTTGTCCCGAGGTAAGTGTGTTCTTCAAGGCGTTTGCCGAAGTGATTTTCGCAACGGTAGTGGGTAGCGACAAATTCGCCGACGAGTTCGACCATTTCCGCGCCTTCGTTGGGACGGTGCAAACCTGTCGCATTGAGAATAACAATTTTCTCACGCGGGATTCCCTGTTCCTCCAAAATACGCAGGATGGGAGGCAATATCCGACTGTTCGGCACCGGCCGCGTAATGTCGCATACGACGATACACGCATCCTTCTTGCCACGTGCTAAATCGGCCAACGCCGGCGTACCGATCGGATGATTCAACGCGTGCAAAATAGCGGCGTCGGGATCACTCAGCGGCAGAGCAGGTCGAATCGACAACGGGCCGATCACGCGATCGTCGGGGAGGTTCACTTCAAGGCCGGTTCGGCCGTAATCAAGTTTGATTTTCATGGCTCTATTCTGTTACGCGCGGGGTATCATTTCCAATAGTATATGGCTTCATTAGGAGACTTGCCTATGAGATGGGCCGTGTTGTTGCTCTCTTCGTTGCTTTTGGTGTCTGCGGAAACCGCCGCAAGCCGTCTTGCTTTGACACTCCGCACGCGACACGAACCGTTCAAAGGGTCGGGCGCCTGGGTCGAGACGACTTTCAAGGTCGATCTCGAACCCAAAAAGACGGCCTTGGTAATCTGTGATATGTGGGATGATCACTGGTGCAAATCGGCCGCGAAACGCTGTGGTGAACTGGCCCGACAAGCCGATCCGGTAGTAGCGGCTCTGCGTTCCAAGGGTGTTACCATCGTTCATTGTCCCTCAGACACGATGGCCTACTATGCCGACGCTACCCAGCGTAAGGCGATGCTAGCGATAACCAAAGCGACGCCACCCGATAATAAAGCACTGACGGACCCGCCGTTGCCCATCGACGACAAGGACGGCGGTTGCGACGACGAAATGCCGGTCAAGTCGTTTCGTGCATGGAAAAGGCAACACGAGGCAATTCGCATTTCCGAAGGGGATTTCATCAGCGATCAGGGCACGGAGGTCTATTCACTGCTCAAGGCACGCGGAATCGACACGCTGTTGATTATGGGCGTGCATACAAATATGTGCGTATGTAATCGCTCGTTCGCCATCAAACAAATGACGCGATGGGGTATCAAATGCATACTCATCCGCGATCTAACGGACGCCATGTACAATCCCAAGCGTCGGCCGTTCGTTTCGCACGAGGAAGGCACTAATCTGGTCATTCAGCACATTGAACAGCATTGGTGCCCGACGGTCCTTACTCGCGAGTTAATGCGTTGATTATCGCACTATTTTTGTTACCGTTGGGCATCTATTTACTGGGGTTGGGCTACGTCAATCGTCGGTCCAGCCCGCTTATGGTGTCAGGGACGTGGGACGCGGTCGGGCTGTTGTTCGCGTTATCGGGCTTCCTCATTTTTGGAGGGCCGGCGGTGCTGACTGCGCTACACGACCGCTGGCGAGTACTCTGGCTCATGGGTGATCCCGGTGCGGTTCGCGTTAGTTTGGATTTTTACCGACCCTGGTGGGTGATTCTCGGCTGTAACTATTTCGTGATAGTGATTGCTGTCGTGATGTGGCATCTGCATCGAGCCCGTTATCTCACTCATATCTACAACCTGGAAACCGCTATTATTCGCCAGGAGCTATTAGTTTCCTGCCACACGATGAACCTTGTGCCGAAGGTGATTGGTGACCAATATCGCTTTGAAGTTGGGGCGCGAAGCGAGAACCTTCAGCTCGAAGCGTTCGAGTCGTTTTCTCATGTTACCTTGTGCTGGTCGCATCCGAATAGTCCGGTGAGGTTGGCCTTGGAACGCAATTTGGCAGAGCGATTACGCTGGGTCGAATCGTCAACCTCAGAGGTCGGCCCCTGGCTTACTGTCGCGGGTATGATCGTGCTTTTGTTGGCTCTCGCCGCGGTCGTGATCGTTTCGTACCGCTCGGCGATGGGTTATTGAGGAGGCAAAAGACATGAAGCCGGCCGTGGTGTTGCTCTCGGGCGGGCTAGATTCCGCGACTGCTTTGGCCGTGGCCGTACGCGACGGCTTTGCCTGTCATGCGTTGACGGTGGCATATGGTCAACGTCATGCGGTCGAATTAGCCGCCTCGGAACGGGTGGCTCGTCAACTGGGTGTCGTGGCCCATCGCACGATGAATCTGGACTTGCGAGCCTTTGGCGGTTCGGCACTGACGGGGGCAATCGATGTGCCCAAGGATCGCGATGAGTCAGCGATGGCTTCGAGTATACCCGTCACCTATGTGCCGGCGCGTAACACCGTATTCCTCGCACTTGCTCTGGCTTATGCCGAGACGGTCGGCGCGTTTAATATTTATCTGGGGGTAAATGCTGTCGATTACAGTGGTTATCCCGACTGTCGGCCGGAATTTTTGCGGGCATTCGAGGCGTTGGCAAATCTAGCTACTAAAGCGGGCGTCGAAGGGGGCCGTTTCGCGATCCGTGCGCCGTTGGTGCATCTGAGCAAAGCCGAAATTATTAGGTTGGGGGCGTCATTGGGTGTGGATTATGGGCTAACGCACAGTTGTTATGATCCAGTAGCCGACGGTGCGGCGTGTGGTCGCTGTGATTCGTGCCTCATTCGCAAGGCAGGGTTTGGTGCGGCGGGGCTACTTGATCCGACAAAATATGCATGAAAAATGGCTGAGCTGCTTTCAATTAGCTAATTTCTCGCTACCGACGAGAGCACCTTCCCGTAGAATAGATTATTCGGGAAGATCGGAGCAGTAGTCATGGCATTTGTGGATCGAGTCGAAATCTTTGTCAAGGGCGGCGACGGCGGGTCTGGAATGATGTCTTTCCGGCGTGAAAAATACGTTCCCAAGGGCGGGCCTGACGGCGGCGATGGCGGTGATGGCGGCAGCGTTATCCTGCGGGCAGTCGCTGGAACCGATAGCCTGGCGGACATCGTCAATCGCAAACATTGGCGAGCTGAGAGCGGTGGACCCGGTTCGGGTGCAAACTGTACCGGACGCAACGCCGACGACCTAATCATTCATGTTCCACCAGGAACTATCGTCCACGATCGCGAACGCGGTAACATCCTCCGCGATCTCGTTCGCGACGGGGATCAGGTAGTGATTGCGGCCGGTGGGCGTGGCGGACGCGGGAACAAGTCATTCGCATCGTCCACCAATCGCGCTCCGCGACAATTTCAGAAGGGAATACCCGGCGAGGAGCGTTGGGTATTGTTGGAACTGAAAATCATTGCTGATGCCGGCCTTGTCGGGTTGCCCAACGCTGGGAAATCAACGCTACTCAGCAGGTTGTCGCGGGCAACGCCTGAAATCGCTGATTATCCCTTCACGACCAAGACACCGAATCTCGGGCAGGTTATGATAGGCGGTGAACGGGCTTTTGTTTTGGCCGATCTGCCGGGTCTGATCGAAGGAGCGAGCGCCGGGGTCGGCCTGGGGCACGAGTTTTTACGTCATGTCGAGCGTACTCGCGTCCTGATTCACCTCGTCGAACCCTTACCTCTGGACGGCTCGGATCCGACAGCAAATTACCACACCATTCGCCGCGAGTTGGAGCGATATCGCCCGGAACTTTTAAATCGCCCCGAGATAATAGTCATCAGTAAAAGCGAACTGACCGGCAGCGGCGAAGTGCGTGCCCGTTTCCGCGATGAATTGGGCATCGAACCGCTTGCCGTCTCAGCCGTGACCGGCGTTGGCCTGAATGAGATTATCCGTCGTGTGGTCGAGAATCTCAAGCAACTACGCGGGGAAGAACCGTCGCCGCCCGTGGTTGTGCCGCCGCATCGTCGCGAGATAGCTTCAAGCAGAGGGGAGTTTCCCGTCTCCAACCCAGAAACGCTATCATGAGTCCCGACATGGTCGCCGATGTCGGTAATACACGTATCAAATGGTGTGCGTGTCGTGCCGGGTTGCTTGGTTCGATGGTTTCACTGCCCGAAGATGAAAACGAATGGGCCAAGGCCGCGCCGCTCGGAGCCTTAACCTGGGTGTTGGCTAGTGTGCGCCCGGAACGCTCCGAGAGGTTACGTCGATGGTTGGAGCAACGAGGCGACCGGGTTCGGTTGCTTACGGTGACCGATCTACCCTTGTCGATGGATGTCGAATTTCCCGCCAGGACGGGCATAGACCGCTTACTCAACGCCGTCGCAGCCGTTAGCCGACTCGATTCGGGTGAAGCAGCGGTGGTTGTCGATGCTGGTTCAGCCGTTACAGTTGATCTCGTGGATGGGTGTCATGTTTTTCGCGGGGGCACAATCTTCCCCGGCATTGATTTAATGGCCGAGGCATTGCATCGTTACACCGCTTTCTTACCGCGTGTAACCGTTACGCTGCCGCTGCCGCCAGTACCGGCCCGATCGACCATTCCGGCGATACAACAGGGGATCTATCGCGCAGTGGTCGGCGGAATCAAGGAAATCGTCGCGGTGTACGGGGTGAGGCGAGTTTTCTTAACAGGGGGTCAGGCGGCCGTGCTTGCTCCCGCGTTATCCGATTACGAGTGGTGGCCTGAAATGACGTTGATGGGCATACACCGCAGCGCGGAGGGATTGCCATGAGCGTTCGAGTGGCACTGCTGACAGCGCCGGGCCGTTCTGCGCTGGCATCGCTAGCCGTAGAGGGGGCAAACGCCTGGGACCTGTTACGTCCGCTCTTTCGTAGCATGTCCGGCCAGGAAAGGACGACTGCTCCAGAGGGGGGG
>RGDT01000281.1 GCA_009918525.1 Planctomycetia bacterium | reverse complement strand
ATGATTGTTTCACCCCTGATAGTGAAACCGGACGTGCCAATCTGACCCTACGCAACATCACCGTCGCTCGTCTGGAGGACCGGCTTAAGCTTCAGTCGAGCTTCGACACAATCCGCAGAGACCTCGACACTCGCGGCAGCATCCAGGCCATGGACGCCTACGCTCAAAGAGCGGTACAGTTCGTTACTTCTCGCGAGTTCGCCCAAGCGCTCGACATCTCTCGCGAGCCGGATCGTGTTCGAAGTCGTTACGGAATCGGGATAGGCCCCACTAAGACTCTCGGGCTTCAGAATGCCCGATTTTTACTGGCTCGTCGCCTCATCGAGTCTGGAGCACGTTGCGTCAACTTAACTTGGGAAGAAGGTGGAGCGCGACGCTGGGACACGCACGAGAACAACTTCAAGGCTTTGCGCGACGAATTACTTCCACCTTTCGACATCGGATTAAGTGCATTTCTGGACGATCTGGAAGTCCGTGGCATGATCGATGACGTCTTGGTTCTGGTCTGGGGCGAGTTTGGACGTACACCTCGTATCAACAACAAGGCCGGTCGCGACCACTACGCCCCGGCGGGGTCAGCGTTACTTTTCGGAGGCGGGCTGAAGGTTGGCCAGGTGATAGGCAGCACCAATCGCTACGGTGAGCGTCCGCAAGATCGACCGATCCAGTTCCAGCAGGTTTTTGCCACGTTATATCGCCATCTAGGGATCGACCCGGCCCAGGCCACGCTATTGGACCCGAACAACCGGCCGCAGTACCTTCTGGAACATACCGATGTGATTCGCGAATTGACGTAACGAGCGGGACTATCCTCGAAATCTGAGTGACGGCAACTATCAAAACGCCGTCGCTTTTGTATGACAGATCAAGACAATGATGAAATTGGCAGGCCCATTGGGTTGGTTGTCGCCGACCGTCCGGTGGGCCTCAAAAAAACCAGTAAACGTATAGCAGTAAGCTCGATCGTGTACGACGGACTCAATCGCGAATCATCGTCCAACGAGTCTTGCCGAGTACGGCTTCCTGCATCAAGACGAGACTGGTGGTGGTGCTGACCCACGTCGTTCCGCTAAATCCTTCTCCGCTGTAATCGACAACCAGACACTCTTCGGCTTTGTTTCTGTTTAGGGGGAATGCCTCAATTTGGCCTCGTACCTTTGCCCGAATCAGCGGTGGCACGGTGTTGATGCCTCGAAGAACGCCCAGTGAGTCGGAAACGGGTTCGTACATCGGAACCGTCCAGGTCTGCCCTTTGACCAGGTTGCGTACCCGATTCGCTGGATGCAGCGGGGAAAGTACTGTCCCACCTCGCGGCACCTTGATTTCCGGCAACATTTCTATGCGTTTCTTGATTTCCGGCACCTGTCTTTTTCTTTCGACGTCTGACAAGCTAACAGTAACATGGGGAGCCAATTTCCCCTCGATAACCTCGCCTGCGATGCTCACGTTGATGTTTTCCTGCACCATTTTCAGCCAGTCTGCAAGGTTGGGCTTACCGACGACCTCCATTTTAACGCCTAGTAGATCACCGGCCGCATTGATTCGGTAGCTGCTGGACATCTTGCGGATCAAAAGTCCCGAGATCGCAATATCTTTTTTCCCCTCAGTCGGGTCGTAGATGGCACTGAGTTCGTACTCGTCCCGGCCGATCCGTTTCACCTGTGTTTTGGCGCGCATGACCCGTTTACCGTCCTGAAGGACATTCCAGAAGACGGACGGACGTTCCATTTTCGGCTCTTCGGTTAATTCGATGGCCAAAGAGGGGGGCGTGTCGGGCAACAGTCGGGGCAAAAGGTCATCGACCACGAGCTTGCCGGTGGTCGCGAACCAAACAACCACAATGACGATGGTTAGCCAACGGGATGGCATAAAGAGTTCTCCCGATTTGGAATGATGTGATAATTATATTGGTTATGTTGCTGCGAGAAAACGCTACGAACACGATCTCGCGTGTATTCATTCGAGGAAATTCGTCGCTGTCGGAATCATTCGAGACGTGAAGGTTAAGCATCTCTAACCGCCCAGATTGCGTGCATTACCCGCTATCGAAATAGGCATTAAGCGTTCAAAAGCACCTTCGCTCGAAAATTTGGGTCCTTTTAACATTTGCTGCAAGATATTGATATGAATACATTTACGAATCAAAAATATAATATGGCTTCTTTGTTAGCCTTTTGGCAAGCCAATTGCATTATCTTGAACTGTTCAGCTCTGGGAGAGAGAGCGAGAACGACGAACCAAACCGGTCTCGGGATCATGGGAGAGGTGATCGCGAGGCCGGTTGGTTTTTTTCCGGGGAACTCCTGCTAGCAATCGGTTCGTATTAGTCTCGTGAAAAGAGGCTGTGCGAGCCGATTGCCTTTTATGGACCACGAGGAAAGAATTTGGTATCATCCAACCGGCGCGGGACTCGCGTCCTTTTGTCGCGCGGTTCTCTTCTTGGGAGATGCCGATCTTGAGCGCAACGGTTATACCTGCCGCCGCCCCATCCACCTCGCCGGGTTATGTCAAACCGGCTGCTCCACCTAATCGCTTAGGCACATCGTTGCTTAACTACATTCGTGCTTATGCCGGGATTCTTCCCTGGCAACGGCGTTTGGCCTGGGGTGCGTTGCAAGTTCCTCGCATTCGCTATTGGGAAGACCAGTACAAAAACCTCACCTCCGAGGACCTGCGCCTAGCCGGTCTGCGGCTCCGAGGTCGCTGTCGCGGAGGCGAATCCCTCGATAAAATTCTTCCCGAAGCGTTCGGGCTCGTTTGTGTCGCGTCCAACCGCTTCTTACAGATGCGTCCTTACGATGTACAACTGGCCGCTGGTGTCGTCATGCACAATGGCGGCCTAGCTGAATTGGCGACGGGTGAAGGTAAGACCTTGTCCGCCTCGTTGCCTGTGTTCCTCAATGCTCTGCTGGGAAAAGGTGTACACGTTACCACAGTCAATGACTACCTCGCCCGACGTGATGCCGAGCTGATGAAGCCTATCTACTCGGGTCTTGGGCTGACAGTGGGCGCATTACAACAGCAAATGGGGGAACAGGACCGCCAAAAGGCTTACAAATGTGACATCACCTACGGCACTGCATCCGAGTTCGGCTTCGATTTCCTGCGAGACCGACTCAAGGTAGCCGGTGCTAAAGGTCAGGAACAACCCTTCTGGTCCGCCTGGACACCGGGACATCTCACGGCCCCGGTTGGTGCCGACCTCGTACAACGCGGTCATCACTATGCTTTGGTTGACGAAGCCGACAATATTTTCGTCGATGAGGCAAAAACTCCCCTTGTCATTGCTGGCCCGACAAAAATTGCCTCTCCCGAGGAGTGCAGCGTCTACCAGTGGGCTGATGGTCTGGCCCGACAAATGGTGCTTGAAAAACATTTCAAGTACGACATGAAAAAGCAAAAAATCGAACTGACTCCGGAAGGTCACCAACTCATTCGCTGGTCTAACCCGCCGCGAACCGGAGCCGAATCGCTCGCTGTAGACAAACTGCACGAACGGCTGGAACAAGCTCTACACGCTCATCATCGGTTCCGTCGCGATCAGCATTACATGATCGACAAAGACAAGATTGTTATTATCGACGAATCGACGGGACGCCGGATGCCGGATCGACACTGGCGCGAGGGGTTGCACCAAGCAGTCGAAGCGAAAGAAGGGGTGCCGATTCACACGCCGAGCGATCACGCTGCTCAGATTACCTATCAATCTTATTTTCGATTGTACAACAAGCTATCCGGTATGACAGGAACGGCAGCGCAGAATTGGTTTGAGTTATACCGCGTGTACAAGCTGTGGGTGGTCTGTGTTCCGACGAACCGCCCGGTGATTCGTAAGCTATGGCCCGACCGTGTCTTCCCCACGGAGGATGCCAAGTTTGAAGCCGTTGTGCAGGAGGTAAAGCGACTCAAGGACGCCGGGCGAGCGGTCCTGATTGGAACGCGCAGCGTGGACAAGTCCGAGGAGCTTTCAAAACGTCTCAAAACTGCGGGAATCGACCATGAGGTCATCAACGCACGGCAACACGAACAAGAAGCCCACATCGTCGAACATGCCGGCGAAAAGGGCCGTGTGACCATCGCCACGAACATGGCCGGCCGTGGTACGGACATCAAACCGCCGCCCGAGGTTTTAGCCTCAGGCGGCCTGCATGTGTTGGGAACCGAGCGACACGAGTCCCTACGAATTGATCGGCAGTTGATGGGCCGTGCCGGTCGTCAGGGCGATCCGGGTACGGCACAATTTTTCTTGTCGTTGGACGACGAACTGTTGGAAGCTCTTACGCCTGAGCGGCACGAAAAACTCAAGGCACGCGGTCGGCGTGGCGGGAACGCTGACTGGCAATCGTATCTAGGCCTTTTCTGGAAGGCTCAGGCCCGTGTCGAGGCTAGACATTATCGCAGTCGCGTAGATCTGATGGTTCACGAAAAACAACGTCAGGAAATCCTCAAAGACCTGGCCGCCGACCCCTACGTGGATTGAACTTCTCATGGTTTATTACGACGAACTAATTCAACGCACTCGCGAGGCGTCCTTGCTCGCGAGTTGCGGCAGCCTATTGAGTTGGGACGAGTCCACCTACATGCCTCGTGGCGGTGGCCTTCACCGTGGCGAACAGATGGCTTTGCTGGCACGGTTGGGTCATGAGATGACCTCCCATCCGCGTGTCGGCGAGTTGTTGTCATCCCTTGACCTAACGGCGTTGACCGAGTTGCAAGCGGCCAACGTCCGCGAGATTCGCCGCTCTTACGAACGCGCGGTCAAGGTACCTGCGGCTCTGGTCGAGGAGTTGGCTCGCGTTACCACCAACGCCCAGGGCGCATGGCGCGATGCCAAGAAAGCTGGAGACTTTGTTCTTTTCCGTCCACACTTGGAACGCATCGTATGCCTTCTACGCGAAAAGGCCGACGCCATAGGGCATGGCGGCAACCGCTACGATGCACTGCTGGACGAATACGAACCAGGAGCAACAGCCGACACCATCACTCAGCTATTCGCTGGATTGCGGTCGGAACTGGTCCCGCTCATCCAGGAAATCGCAGC
>RGDT01000029.1 GCA_009918525.1 Planctomycetia bacterium | reverse complement strand
AGATCAACGCCCATGCGGAAGCCACCGCGACCGCTGACGTACTGATTAAACGCCCAGGCGACGATACCCAGGGAGAGAATCGTCGGCACCAGACAGACGAGGATGCGGGTAGTGAACCGTTTCATGGTCGGCCGTCATGCCTTTCTGATTTGCCCAGAGGAAGCCGGGTTAGAAGTTTTGGAGTCCTTTTTTTCAGCCGACTTGGCCTTTTGACGTTCTTCGTGAGAGAGATTGCGGTGAATTGCCGCGCGAGTCATCCGCAAACGCGTATTATCCGAGACCTTCACCACGATCTCATCCTTGTCTTTGTCGGACGACACCGACACCACGCTACCGTAGATACCGCCAATCGTCAAAACCTCGTCGTCTTTTTGTAAACTGCTCAGACGCTCAGATTCTTCCCGCTCTTTTCGCTTCTGGGCGGGGCGGATCACGATGAAGTAGAATAACAGAAGTAGAACCGGAAGGAGCAGCAACTCCAGCGGCAAACCGGTTCTGGGTGCGGCGGCATCACCGCCCTGGGCAAACATCACCAGTACCAGTAACATCGGTCCCCTTTCACGTCATTTCCTTCCCGTCAAAACTCTCATCATAGACTCCACTGGCACGACGGGCAAGATAAGCTGAACGAAATGCAGTCCAGCGTCCCGACTCAATCGCCTCCCTACAACGCGCTACAAGTCGAAGATAATACGTAACATTATGCAGCGACACCAGCGTCGGGCCGAGCATCTCGTCTGCCATGAACAAATGATGCAAATATGCTCGGCTGAATTCTTTGCACGTGTAGCACGCACAACCGGACTCCAGCGGGCCAGAATCTCGCTTATGCTTGGCGTTGCGAATCTTAATCGCGCCTTCATCCGTGAACGCCAGAGCATTTCGCCCATTTCGTGTTGGCATGACACAGTCGAACATATCAATTCCGCAGTCGATGGCCGCGACAATATCTTCGGGCCTACCGACGCCCATCAGATAGCGGGGCTTGTTGGCGGGCAAAAAAGAAGCCGACGGACCTAGAGCGGCCACCATCTGTGCGGCTGTTTCGCCAACGCTGAAACCTCCCAAGGCATAACCGGGAAAATCGAGGGCTATCAGTTCGCGGGCGCAATGCTCGCGTAGATCAAGAAACGTCCCTCCCTGCACGATGCCGAATAGTTGTTGATCCGGTCGAGTTGCGGCCGATTTACAGCGTTCCGCCCATCGGATGGT
The DNA here is from genome assembly GCA_009918525.1 of Planctomycetia bacterium. Taxonomy (GTDB): domain Bacteria; phylum Planctomycetota; class Planctomycetia; order Gemmatales; family Gemmataceae; genus RGDT01. The sequence goes on along the minus strand of RGDT01000029.1, from coordinate 19,903 downwards.
GCGTTCGACCGCTACGGTCATATAGTCTCGTGGCGTGTCGGCGGGTGGGCATTCGTCGAGACACATAGCGATGTCAGAGCCAAGATTCTCCTGAATCGCGACAACGCGTTCGGGGGTAAGCTCGAGAAGAGCACCGTCGATGTGGGAGCGAAAAGTAGCGGCTTGATCGGTGATTTTGCGTGAATGGGCCAGTGAGTAGACCTGATACCCACCTGAATCAGTGAGGATGGGTCGATCCCAGGACATGAAACGATGTAAGCCGCCCATGTCGCGGATTAATTCGTCGCCCGGGCGAAGCGTGAGATGATAAGTGTTGCCCAGAATAATTTGTGCGCCACAATCGCGAATATGTTGCGGCGTAAGCCCCTTGACTGTGGCTTGGGTGCCGACAGGCATAAAGATAGGCGTTTCGACGGTACCGTGTGCAAGTGTTAGCAGTCCCCGACGCGCCGGGCCGTCCGTCGCCAGGAGTTGGAAGGTCATGAATGCTACCCAGCCAATCGAATCTCGAAAGCCAATAAGGATGAGGCTATGTAATCCCTCCAAGCGGACTACATTCGTATCGACCACTCAGCATCGAAGATTCGGCGGGTCACCCGTGTGGATCGAATGTAACCCGCCGATTAGCGTTAGCCGGTTCTAAGCTCGTAACGCCTACAAAAGATCAGGTTCAATCCTCCCTGAGACCGAGTCCCTTTTCTTGGAGCTTACGAAGCACTTCTTCCAACGAGGTTTGCCCAAAATTCTTGGCCTCCAGCAGTTCTTGCTGGCTACGTTGAGTGAGGTCGCCCAGCGTCATAATCCCTAGTTTGTTCATGCACTTTCGCGCACGTACGGATAAGTTCAGCTCGGCTACGGATGTATTTAGGATAGCCTCTTGTTCGGGATTTACAGGCGAACTTGGCCGGAAGCGTGTTTCGACGCTCGGGATGTCCCCTTGAATAGACTGTCCGAGACGAAGACCACGGGCGGAGAGCATTTCCTTAATTTCTTGAAGGCTGGTTTCGCCGAAGTTCTTGCTGGCCAAAAGCGTCTGCTCGGTTACGCGGGTCAAGTCGCCCAGCGTCCGGATATTCATCTTCTTAAGACAATTCCGCGCCCTTACCGATAACTCGAAATCGGTGACGGGAATATCAAGCACTTGACTACGCTTGGCGTCGGCTACTTCGTCTTCCGGGCTGTAGTACATGCTCAAGGATGCTTGGGCATCTTTGTAGAATAGCCTCGCTTCTTCGTCAGCTGGGTTTGCTTTCAGAACCTGATTGTAACAGTCGGCAGCTTTGTCGAAGCGGTTATGGTCTTCGTATAGCACGCCTAGGTTAATGAGTGTCCCGACGTGGAGTGGCGGATGCTTCAGACAACGTTCGTAGCAGGCAATAGCTTCTTCGTCGTTGCCCGCCAGGTCGTTCGCGTGTCCAAGTTGGAACAAGGCGTTGGTATGCCCCGGATCGAGTTGCACCGCCCGCTCCAAACCGCTCACCGCTGTCTTGCGATCGCCCTCGGCCATCGAACACATCGACAACTGGAAGTGATATTCCGCGCTATGGCTCGAAAGCTCTGCTAGTTGCGATAACTGCTTGCGTGCTTCGACCGTGTCGCCCTTGAGTCGATAAATGCCGGCTCGCTGAAGCCGAACTTGGCTGGCGTTGTATCCGGCTTTTTCGGCTTTATCGAACGCTTTCATGGCTTCTTCGTGGTCGTTGCGCGACAGAAGCGCACGACCTAGGTAGAAGTTTGATAGGGCCGTCTCGGCCTGACGCAAATGCTCGACCGCCTTGGCCGTGTGACCGACAAAGAAGGAGGCGATACCTAGTTTGAGATGCCACGTCTTTTGCTGTGCGGAAGGTGCGGCCGTCAGTTTTTTTTCGAGCAGTTCAGTGACGTCTTTGAGCGTCTTGTACTGAGTGCCGCCTTGAGCCAGAGCGTTGCGTAACTGCTGAACGGTCCCGGCGTCGCAGTCGGGCCGCTCCACGAGCAGTGCTTTCAGGTCGATCAGGTGGTCCACCATGGGATACATCCCCCGTCAGTCAGTACTAAATGCCCAGAAGGAGCCAATAACGCCATCCGTCGGGTTAAGTTCACCGACATAACGACTGACGTCATCAACTCCCTGGTTTTCTCCGTCATTAGGCCGCGTTCGGTCTGGATCACGGCTTCTTAACTATTTATTATACCGGCACGCGATTTCCTTGCCAAGACAGCTCATCCGCAACGATGATAATGCCGATGACTAAAGAAACGACATAAATGGAAATTGGATGGGAATCAATGCGGATCCTTAACCCGGCTATTAAAGACGATCTGAACGCTGGTCGCCCGCTGCGTCTGAATATCGGAGGCGGTCAACGGGTGAAGCCTGGTTTCTACAATTTAGACATCATTGAGATGCCTGGTGTGGACATTGTCGCGAATTTGGAGGAAGCGCTAAGTGCGCTTCCCGATAATTGCGTCTTGGAGATTTATTCGCGGCACGTTCTCGAACACATCAGCCGGTTCACCGAATTAATTGCCGAATTACATCGTGTGACACGTTCGGACGGTCGGATCGAAATCATCGTCCCCCATTTTTCCAACCCCTATGCCTACTCCGATCCAACCCATGTGCGGTTCTTCGGGCTTTACTCGTTCTTTTACTATGCCGATCAGGTGGACCAGCCACGACGTAAGGTGCCGAACTTCTACTCTCCGCTGCGATTTAGGGTCGAGACGGTTCAACTCCGATTACTGCGAGCCTCGTGGCTGGAAAAACTATTCGCCTTTTTGCTTCAGCCGATCATCGACTGTGGCCCCGGTTGGATGGATTGGTACGAACGTCGTCTGTGCCGATTCTTCGCTGTCAGTGACGTGCGTTACGTTCTGAGGCCGGTCAAGTTGGCGGAGTCTTGGGCGGCGTGATACGACGAAGCCGTTCCAACGCTTGGGAAAGGTCCGTTGGCAGAGGAGCGGTCCAACTTATCCGTCGCCCCGTCGCCGGATGTTCCAGCCCTAATGAAACCGCGTGTAAGGCCACCCGTTCAATACCACTACCGTCGGGTAGCGGTCTTCCATTCAGCGGACGATCGTAAACCCGTTCGCCACACAGAGGAGTACCGGCTTCGCCCAGATGAATGCGCACTTGGTGGGTTCGTCCCGTTTCCAGTCGGCATTCGACCAGCGAAAACGCACCCAAACGCTCGATAAGCGTCACATGCGTGACGGCACGTTGTCCGCTGATTCCGCTACCCCGCCTACCGTCACCGCGATCTTCCACCAGAGTGGACTCAATTCGGCGGCTGACCGCTTCTCCCCGCACGATGGCCCGATAACATCGCTCGATAGTATGGGCACGAAACTGCTCACCGAGTCTACTTTCCGCAGATGTCGTCCGCGCGAACACTACCAAACCACTGGTTTCTTTGTCGAGTCGATGCACCGCTCGAATACGTCCCGGTTGGACTCCGGTGTGAGCAGCGAGTAAACCGGGCAAGAGATCCTGCAGCGTGCTGGGAAGAAAGCGTCTGGCGCGGTTCCCGAATTCGCGCACATCTTCGGCATGACGCATCGTCGTCAAACCGCTGGGCTTATCGACCACGATGAGATGATCGTCCACATAACGCAAAACAGGACGCGACCCCGGCTCTCCCTTCTTGCCTCCTACTTTGGGGGAGAGTGATCGATCGGGCAATTCCACCGCTATGCGTTGGCCGGAGCGTACGCGCCATTCGGTGTTGCGACACAGATTACCAGCCACCGTTACTTTCTGCTCGCGTATCAATCGCCGCACATCACTTTCAGGTAGTGATAGCCGCGCACGCAACCACGACACAAGAAATTGTCCGTTGGCTTGGGCCGATACGGTTAGAGTGCGAATAGCCATACAGGATTCACGGAGTGCGGAATTCGGATGGGTCGATCCGTTCGACGCGACGAGCCTCCACCAGTTCGGCTTGCATCACCTTTTTTCCGTCCCGGTAGACGGTGATAGTTCCGGGGCGAATGTATCCACCGGAATCGCGATGGTTGGCATATCGTGCCTGTTGTACCACAGTCTTCCCGTCGGAGCCATCCAGTTGATATTCACTAGCTACTAAGAGTGCCGATCGCTTGTCAAAATATAATTTTAGCTCGCGCTGGCCGCTGCGGATGACTCCAACGCCGACAACTAACCTGCCATCCACGGTGTATTCTCCTAAGTTGGTCAAGGCTACGTCGGACGCGGTCACCAGTGGAACCAGGCGTATCGCCCGGTCAAGAGCCAGCGTTTGCCGCAGTTGTGCCAGTGTCGCGGGATTGATAGCCGTTGGTTTGCCGTCGATAGAAGTCGAGGCCCGAACGCCATCGAGGGTGTTGATGATAACATGGGACGGGGCCGACATGGTCACGACGCTTTTGAACTGGTCGGGTAGTTGAAGCGTCATTTCATTCGTAAACGCCACCGTTGATGCCCCATTGAAGTAATGGCCCCGTAGCGTGACATACTCAGCACGAGCCTGGGCCAATCGCTCTTGACCACCATGTGCGGCTATGGCACGCAAAATCAACGCCCGCGGCTCCTCTGCCATCACGCACGCCGGAAAGATCATCAGCAGTAACAGCCAACGCATGACCGCACCCTCCAGGCAATGGCCATTTTACCCGACGATTCGGGCCGTCGATGCAATAGCCGGATGAATAATGCGGATCAAGTCCGATGCGTTTACGACATTCGCTGTACGGCCGCATCGAGAAACGCCTCCAGAGCCAGCACCAACTGGGCGCGCCTTTCAATCTGTTCTTCCGCCTCCATGGCTCGCTCGATGAGTCCCATTAATCGCTCACCATCGAAGCGATTGGCTAATGCCTCCACGGTTGCATCATCTTCGGGACCGGTGCGGCGTACGTGACTACCTTGTCCGATCCTGAGGGCGTCGGCTAACACGTCTATTACCAGTCCCAAAACCGCGTTAGCTCGCTGACGTTGTGGGGCCGATTCTTTGCCCGCTTCCTCAACGAAGCCCATCCACGCTTTGCTCAATTCGGGGAGATCGGTCGGCTTTTTGAGCAAACCGACGAGAAAATTGGCCCGAAATACCCAGAGCGACGGATCGCTCCATTGCATAGCTCGCCCAGGACTGCCCGCTGCTAGCCGTACCAACCGCTCGATGAGTGGAGGTTCCACCTCGCTGGTTTGTAAGATTGAACGAACCATCGTATCGGGCAACGGGCCGAACCGCACCACTTGACAACGCGAAACGATCGTTGCTAGCTGTCGCTCTGGACTAAATCCGACCAGAATCAGTAACGACCCGAGCGGCGGTTCCTCTAAAGTCTTGAGAAATGCGTTGCTCGATTCTTCATTGAAGTCGTCGGCACCATCGACGATGACCACCCGCCCCTTACCCCTTGCCGGTTTAAGAGCCAGATTCAACAGTAGCGAACGCATTAACTCAACAGGAAATTCGTGCTTCTCCTCAGGCCTACGGGCAATCGTTAAGTCAGGATGCGTGTCGGCATCAACCAACGCACACGACGAACACTCGCCACATGCCACACATTGATCCCGTGGACTTTCGCAAAGTAGCGCACGGGCCAGTTCAATGGCGAATAGTTTCTTGCCTACACCTTCAGGACCAACAAAGAGATAGGCATGGGCAAGCCGTCGTCGTTGAACCACGCGACGGAATCCGGCGATGAGGGCGTCATGCCCCTTGATGTGTTCCCAACTCATGGCAGCAACTCCGCCACATCCGCACGAAGCACGGCTTGGACCGACTCGACATCTCCCGACGCATCAATGACCCGCACGTTAGGCTGACGTCGAGCCTCCAACAAATAGCCCTGGCGTACCCGTTCGTGATACTCTTCTCCCCGCTTTTCGATACGATCCGCCGTCCGTCCGCGCCGCTGACGCGCCAACTCAACCGGAAGATCTAGTACGTAGGTGCGGGTCGGCTGTAGCCCACCGGTCGAAAGATCACCAACCGTCCATAACTGCTCAACATTCAATCCGCCGGCATGGCCTTGATACACGACGTTTGCCAACAAAAACCGGTCGCACACGACCACCGCTCCACGCTCCATTGCAGAACGAATGACCGTAGCTACCAACTGAGCACGACTGGCCATGAATAGCAACGCTTCGCACCGAGAATCCAGATCGTACTTGCCCGCTAATAAGATCTGACGTATTTCCTGGCCTAAGGGGGTCCCACCCGGATCAACGGCCTCGACCACATCGCGCCCTTGTCCACGCAACCATTCGCACAGGTACCGACATTGAGTCGATTTACCAGTCCCGTCGATCCCATCTAGTGACACAAACAAACCCGCACCCATCAGACCATCTCATCGGCATGGTAGCTTGATCGCACGAACGGACCGGCGACGACCTTCTTGAACCCCATCTTTCGTGCCTTTTCTGCGATATGGTCGAACTCCGCAGGTGGCACGAAACGGGCGACGGGAATGTGTTTGAGTGTCGGCGCTAGGTATTGCCCCAGCGTAAGCGTATCGCAGTCCACCGCACGCAAATCGGCCAGCACCTCGAAAAGTTCGTCAATCGTTTCGCCTATCCCTAGCATCAGCCCGCTCTTGGTCACTATCTGCGGTCGCTGTTTTTTGACATAGGCCAAAAAATCGAGCGTCCGTTGATAGTCAGCCCGACCGCGTACCTTGCGATACAATCGCGGAACTGTCTCGGTATTGTGGTTGAACACTTCCGGCGCGGCACTCAACACCGTATCGATAGCGGCCGTATTCCCTTGGAAGTCGGGCGTCAGAACTTCAACCACGGCTCCGGTACGTTCACGGACCGCCAAAATACACTGGCGGAAGTGTTCCGCTCCACCATCGGGCAAGTCGTCGCGCGTCACTGATGTGATAACGACGTGCTTCAACCCCAACCGATAGGCTGCTTCGGCAACGCGGGCTGGTTCATCCAGTTCGAGTTGGTTAGGCGTTCCCTTATGTACTGAACAAAAGCCGCACGGTCGCGTACAAGTGTCGCCCATTATCATGAATGTGGCCGTATTCCGCGACCAACACTCGGCGCGATTCGGGCATTTCGCTTCTTCGCAAACCGTGGTAAGTTTCAGCTCATGGATCAGTTGATGGGTGAAAAAGTTACGGTTACCTTCCGGCAGCGGCTTACGCAGCCATTCCGGCAACCGCGGAGTGGGCGATAAGGTCGGTAACGAAATCATCGACACATTGTCTCTCATGGTTATGCCCCCCGTCGCTCGACTATTCAGTAGGCTGACGGCCGACGAATACCGGGACGGGGTGATATTTTTATTGTAGGGGTTTGCGACCGATGAAGATATAATGCGGTGCTTTTAACCCGAGCATGTAAGGCACTTTGCCAAGCCGTTCCTCCAGTACCACCGGCTCGAAATGAGCCTGAAGCCAGGGAATGTGATCCCAAGAGAGATAGACATTGTCAGAGGCAAACCACGCGGGCCAGCACAATCGTTGCAACCACGAATGCGCCTTCATGCCCGAGGTTGGCCATTTGCGAGCGATGTAAAAATCGACCACACCGATGAGCCCACCCGGCTTGAGCAACCGCCATGCCTGCTGCAAGGCTCTGAACCAATCGGGGATCATGGTAAGTGAATAAGAAAAAGTCACAACATCTACGTTACAACCATATGCCGGTTCGTAGACAGTGACATCGGTGTGAGCAGTATCGACGTTGGTCCAACCGCGCGCTGTAATCCGTGCTTTAGCGGTTTCCAGCAGAGGTCCACACAGATCGACAATCGTCACGGATTGCATGGCGGAGAGACGATCACCCAACGATTCGATGTTACTGCCGGTCCCGCCGCCCATGTCCAGCATCCGCATCCCAGGAGCTAGCGGTAGCCAACGCATCATCTCTTCTCGACCATGCAAAAGCCGCTTGCGAAAGTCGTCGTAAGCATCAGCTTGGCCACTGTAAAAAGACTCAAGCCGCGCCTGATGACTGGTGCCCTTCACGGGAGCGAAAGCAACGTGATAGAGCGTTTTGAGATCGGAAACGAGTCCCATCGTCGGTTCATTCCCCGTAAAGCAGTACCGATGACCCACCAAGCAAGGGGGCGGCTGGCGATCGCACAGCAATGATCCCATCGCCCCCCACTGACAGCACGACGATCAACCCGGCAGATCGGCGATGTAGAAGCTGCCGTAGGTGTGAACTCGATCCTTAGCGTGAAGTTCCTCAGCGAGTTTGGTGTTGTAACGGAGCAACGAGCCAAGTTCTACTTGTTTATCTTTGTACTCGACTTTCAGATGATCGAGGAAATTCACCTTCAGCCCCGCACTGCGGAACAACACCCGAGCACTTGGAGCCGCTGAGGCTAGGATGGCCTTCCATTCATCCTGCAACGCGGCAGGCATCACGCTACTCATCCAGTCCATGTGATCCAACAACACGAAGCGCGTTAGCCCTGGGGCCGTACTGCGAGCGTAGTCGGTGATCGTTGTCGTGTGGATGTGCAATCGCGGCATCAGGCTGCGAAGCGTCTCGAAGTTTTCTTTACGCAGATATTCCGGGCAGCAATCCGAGGTGTAGTGACCCTGTAAATACACGCGCCAGAAGTAGTTATCGTGGAACGGCAATTCGCACAACACGGCTTCCACCGAATCGCGAATGAACTGCGCCACACCCCCCTTGTATTGCGTTGTAATCTGGTCGCGTTGCGGCCAAGGTACACCGAGCAACGACAGGGTGAAACTCTGAGAAATAAACCACTTCAGCCACGGCGTCCAGAAGCGATGTTTAACACGACGCTCGTAGACGTCGCGCTGCTCCTCAACAGTCCGTGCGGCCAACATTTCCTGAATCGGTTCACGCAATCGGTGCAGGACGTTAGCGTTTATCATCACCAATCGGGCCAACAGTCCCGACGTGCCGCGATAATAAAATGACTTCCGCCACCCGCGCCCCAAAAAGAAACCGATGTGCCGGTCCCAGTAGGTCCGTGCGGCCGACGAGAGATGTTGACGCAGAACGTCACCGTACATCTGACGGGCTTGCGGAGTGCGGCCCGTTCCAAACATCTCAAAGAAGGAAGCGTAGTCCAGCGAGAGGATGGCGGCTCGTTTCAATTCGAGCAAGCTGTTTTGGATTGGGTTGACATCCACCGCGTTGACTTCCCCCGCTCCGGCAAGGAGATAGTCTAGGGCGTTGCATCCGGCAGACGTGATAACCACGACCCGATCGCTCGCGCTAAGGTTCAGCGCTACACGGTCGAGGCGAGGGTCTTCCCAACAGGTGTTATAAATCAAATTCCGTTTGTGAACCGCTTCAAAAATCGAGCTATTGATCTTTTGGCGGGTAGAAAGTTTATTCATCCCTTCGGCTTCCTCTCGGGTCGTCGGTTAAATCTCAAAAAAGTACCGCTGGTTTGAGCTTCTTGGGCAATTTTGTGCTCACACGATCACCTGATGTCTGTCATCTGTCACTCGGGGGAACATGACTACGTTCCGTCGTTGCCAATCGGAAATACCCAGCGTCCCTCGACACGCTTGGGATAGATCACCTCGATCACGGCATCTCGGTTGATCGGCCCGTACACATGCGGAAACTGTTGGCCCGATCCACTTGGCTCAACCTTTACCGGACTTCGAAGCCGTGACGGATCAAGGCGCAACACAATCAATTGCATCGCGTCGGCGAAAAACCGATTCGCAGACTTCTCTACCTGACTGGTGAACGCACAGTGGATAAATCCTTCGTCAACCAGAGAGGCCGCGATGTAGTCCCTTTCTGATCCTACCGACCAGACTGACGGAAGCACGAGATGATAAATCGATTCCATGAATTTCCCCGGATTTCGGGGGTAAACCGTACGGGTTGTGCTGATTAAGGGCGTCTTGCCGAGACACGTAACCGGAACCGCCACGGCTCATTGTCTGGGACAGAGATTAACCTGTGATGTTTATAGTCCTGACGAGAAGAATGGGAAGAGTAGGAACCTCTTTTCGTCACAGCGACTATGCGAGAGCCGCTGCATTTGCAATGACTCTGGGTTCTACACGATGGTGAGCGTTGAGCATAGGGCATTGTTAGGGTGTTACTCACGCGGCCTACGTTTGCTCAGGTACTTGATTTCGGTTTCACGAAGTACCCGTTGATAGATCCTCACGTCCGCGAGGAGGCCATTGAGTTGGCCGTTCATGCCGGTGCCGAGCCTGAGCGGAGCGGTGGTATCCAGGTCATAATCGGAGTCTTCGTGTGCAGAACTCTGTGCGACCTTCAGTCCGTCTACAAACAGCGTTAGACGCTTTCCTGAACGCGTTGCTGTTACATGATGCCAACGAGATGACAACGAACGTCCCCAGACGGCTTGCTGTCCTGCCGAGAATGCGTACAGTTTGCCCGACGGTAGTGTGCTGCAAAACACTTGGCCGGCGTACTCCGCCATGGTCCACGCTCGACGGTAGGTCACGTCAGGAGTGTGATCAATCCGAGCGATCTTTTTCCACTTGTTGCCTCCCTCATAATTGTAAACTTCGGCCAGAGGTAGTGATCCCGCCAATAGTCGGCCGTTGTGGACGAGCATTCCCATCACTTCGAGTTCCTCACCCAGACGACCGACGTCATACCAGTGTTTTATTGCCTCGAAACGATAGACTCGTCCACTGGGCCAAGTCCCAACATATAAACGACCTTCATACTGAGCAAAAGAGTAGGTTTGCGTGTTCTCTCCCAGTCGGCCGCAGTCTTGCCAGGTTTTACCGTCATAGCGATAGATATGACCGCCGTCGTAACTGCTCGCGTATAGATAGCCGTCGTGAACGGTCAATGACTCGACACGTCTAGAAGCCGTGTCGGCTGTTTTCGTATCACGGCCCTTCGGTACAGGAAGGTTCGTCCAGCGCGTTCCCTCCTCATACCGGAAGAATCCCGCTGGTTTGTACAACGACGAGGCATATAACCGGCCATTATAAACGACGAAGCCACCCACCGCTTCCGTTGATGGGAGTTGACCGCAGTCTACCCAGCGCGTGCCGCCTTCGTAACGGAAGACTTTACCGCCTAGGGTAATATTCTCTGACTCCTTCAAGCGCGACCCTGCCAGTCGATATTTGCCTGTCCCAACGTACAACTTGCCTTGATACACGGCCATAGACGTAACCGAATTGGATTGGTCGGGATTGCCGCAGTCGATCCATCGTTGACCGTCCGCATAGCGATAAACTCGCCCCGATTGGCCTTTTTCTGGCTCGCAAGTACCCGCGTACAGCGAGCCTTCGTGAACCGCCAGAGCAAAGGCGAGAATGGCTTTGCCGGGTCGGCCGCAATCACGCCAGTCGGTTGCTCGGTTGTCGTCGATACCGAACTGTAAGTGTCGCCAGTTTGCTTGGTTGGACGTGGTGCCGGTATTCGATTTCAAAGTGAGGTGAAAGCCGCGTCGTTTGAGCGGGTCGTATTGGCTGATCAAATCACCCGGCAAACGATCCGCGTTTTCGTCGGACTTGATCCACATGGCCAGCGAAAAATCTCCTTTACCCAGGCGTGGGGCGTTCTCCGCGACAATTTCGCGCGGCTTCTCCACACTCGGCCAATTTGCTACGAGGTTACGTTTCAGGTCGTCACCGCCATGATCTTCCGCCCAGAAGTTTAGGTTCTGACCAATCGTTAAACCATAGGTTGATTTTGTCAATTCTTGCGCTAAATAGGCCAATACGGCGATGATTAGCGTTACAGTCATCATTAATGCAATCTCCTGTTGATAAGCATGGATTTGTCTTATGGGTCGGCCGTGGTCGATTTCCCGGCGGGTGCGTCCGGTACATTTCAGTTTGCGCGAGTCCATACTTAAGAGATACAAAACGGTCCCTCGCAAGTCGGTGATGGTATGGGGCGAATAGACAGGAACATGGCAATAACTTTTTTCTAGCCAAGAGAATCACTGTTCCTCTAGGGTAAATTGCCTGTGGTGTATCACTGTGTGCGGCCCACGATTGATGAAATCGAGATTGCGATCATGTGGTAGAGATAGATTGCCGGTGCCGATTCGGCCTGAACAAAGGATCGGCGCGGTTCCTGGGATTGAGTTGAAAGAGTGGAGATTTTGCGTTGGTCGAGGAAGGATAGCCGCGGGAGGATTGAAAGTTAAGGTACTTGATCGCGTACTTCCATCTCAAACCGGTCTTCACACTCTTGCATCAGGGCCTCGCTGATGTCACTGTTTCCAGACAGATTAAGATTTTCCAATTCGACAAGGTGTGGTGAATCGAGCAAGGCTCGAACGCCCTCGTCCGTCAGGCGGTTTTGGCTCAGGTCGAGCTGTCGCAGTTGTTTGACGGTCGGATTGTTAGCAAGCGCAACAACACTTTCGTCACCAATATGATTGCCAGTCAAAAGAAGCATTTGCATATTATTCATTGGGGCTTCACAAAGGATTGTTCCCCCTGTGCGCGAGATGCGACGATTACCCCAGATGGATAAGGTCCGAACATTCGATAATGCCGACCACGAGGCGAGATAGCGCATTCCCTGTAGTCCCAGTTCGTTTTCGTTGATGTATAGTTCTTCAATCGACTGCAAAAACGGTGTACGGACCAGATGTTGAAGTCCAGTATTGCGAATCTGGTTGCCCCAGATTAATAATCGACGCACATTCTCAAGAATGGGAGACGAGGCCAACGCCCGAATCCCAACCTCGCCTATGTGGTTGCCTCCCAAATTGATCCAGTGTGGACGAGCTGGCGACCGCATACCGGCCAATGCCTGTGCTCCTTCCGGCCCAATACTACATTCCCATAAATCGAGATGGTGCAGGTTGCCAAGATACGGCGATGAGGCTAAGGCGGTAGCTCCTTCATCGCTAATCGAGTTATAGTTGAGGTCTAACGTGTGCAAGCCGATCAAATTTTCGCATCGGGCCAGAGCTTGACACGCGATCGCATCCAACCCAGAACTTGACGCGATCAGTCCGCCAATTTGTCCTGTCAGGGGAAGTTTTAGAATGCGCTCGAAGTCCGTGGAGCTGACATTGTGTAGAGTCAGTTCGTCAACCCACGCCGCTTGCTCCGATAGCAGAGCGTTCGTCGCGCCTCGCTTCAGGAGATCGTTCGGAGATTGCGTAACGAGATCAATAAGGCCACGTGTGAAACGCACGTTATCACCGCGTGCCAGATTGGTCAACGGACCAAGCCAGGTATCCCAATTTCGAACCAACAGATTGTGTTCCTGATCCGACAGATCCCGCTTACGGCGTCCCAGGGCGTCCTTGCGAGAGTGGTAACATTGAAGTCGGATGAAGGCGGCTCTATCCCGATCCGATGCGTCGCCATTTTCTTCCAGCCAGTCAGCTGTGACCAAACGCGGGGCATCGTCGAGCGGACTCATCCGCGCAGACGCCAGCAACTGTATCAATTCTTGTCGAACCGGTGCTAATCGCGGTGGACGAGCCATGGACAAATCCTCACCCCAAATATGGCCTCTTGTGATTCCGCAGGAACAAGAGGCCACTACGCTCATCCTTGAATCTGGACGAAAGGATTTGCGATCAAAGACTGATGACGAGACGAATCGTTCCATTAAAGTTATCGGCAAGTATCAACCCTAACGGATAGATAAAGTTAAGCACTGCAGCGCTATTCGTGTTACTCCGAAGGATCGGGGACATTCTTGTTGAACTTATCCTTCAATTTTTGCTTGAGTTTCTCCTTGAAATTTCCACCATTGCCCAGCTGCTCCATCATCTTGGCAAATTCGTCGCGATCGATGTACCCATCCGCGTTAGTGTCGGCTTTGTCGAAGATACGCGTCATGAACTCGGTGGCCTTGTCGCCCTTGTCCTTGTCTTTTAGTCGTTCCTGGAAAAATTTCTTGAACTCGTCCTTGCTGACTTTTCCATCGCCGTTAGCGTCCATTTTTTCTAGCATCTTTCCGCTCAGTGCTTCGCCCTTGGGTTTGGGCTTGGCCTCTTTTTTTTCCTCGCCGGTGAGAGTAGCGGCAAAGGAAACGACGGTCGATAATGCCAACGACAGCATGAACCCGCGCATGGAAACACTCCCGAAAAAGAGGGGCGACCTTTTGTAACTATTTTATCAGACGCCGTCGCCGTCCATTTTTTCCGCTCAGTGCTTCGCCTTTGGGTTTGTGGTTAGGCTTGGCCGGACGCGGAGCAAGCGAACAGGAGAGAGAATCGAGATTACGGTTGTTTTCTCTCTTCTTTCTCTTGTTTGCTCGCTTGTTGTCGGGGTGTCATGTCGGCAAAGGACGTGCCAGCAGGGTGCGGATCACTTCCGCGACTCGTCGGGCTGCTGCGTCGATCAACTTTCGACCTTTGTCGGCACTGGCCCGCGTCGGGTAGCCCACGGCTCCGTGATCGGTTCGCTGACGCATGTCTTCCGCAAGATATAGGCCACGAAGGATCGGATCGTCGCGCTCGGGGTCGTCACGAATCTGATCGACACGAACAAGGTCTGCGCGTAATGCCATCATCATGGATGTCTCGAACTCGCACGCATGACCCATCACTTTTCGCGGGCCGTCGGCCAATGCCGCCAGTTCCGGGGCGGCGATGTCCCAATACGACCCCGCTGATAGAATCCGGTTTTTCCATTTCGGCTGGAGACGACGTAAGGCGGTTTGCATGGTGTCGATGTTGCCACCGTGACCGTTGAGAATGAGAATGCGTTGATGGCCGTCTTCTAATAAAGGTTCGACGAGGTCAATAAGCATCTCGATGTGCGTTTCCACACGTGCCGACAGGGTTGCGCCAAAGCGAAGGTGGTGGTGACTGGCCCCGAACCATTGGGTGGGTAATTGCAGGGCCACATCGGGAACGAGGCGTTCAACAGCATCAGCAACGCCTGTGACAAGAACGGTATCGGTGATTGTGGTCAAGTGTAGGCTGTGCTGTTCACAGGCCGCGATGGGGGCGACCACCACACAGCGGTCACGCGACACGGCCCGGAGTTCGGGAAAAGTCATCTCTGCGAATTTCATCGCTTTCCTCTTCTTCTACTGTTTACACGACGAATGCGTCGTCGGTTTTGCCACCAGATGAAACATGGTGGAAGGATATTCAACACAGGCCGACCGCAAGGACAAGACGAAAACTGGCATCGCAAAGATAACAGATGTTTTTCTCTTGTTTCTGGGGAGAATTGTTGTTATGGCTTTCCCCCTCACATCTCTACAAGTCCGCCTCGTCCTATAGTGCCCGTAAGAAGTGGTGTTGGAAGGGAGACACTATGTCATCCACGAAGAATTTCTACGAAAGTGGGAATAGGATAGATCGCGCTGTGCTGTTCGTACTAGCCGTTTTTATCTCTGTAAGTATAGGTCAGGGGCTGGGCCAGGAGCCATCCTCGGCTCCGTCTGTTCGCATGGTGGTTCCACAGCTTTCACCATCAAATAATGAGTATCAACAATATACACAACCCGGAGGAACTCGGAATCTCTCGCCGATGGTGCCTACGACATTTTCAGCCTCAGCTTTGCAACCGGCTCAACAGACAGCCATGATGCCTGGTACGAATCCAACTCCTAACGCTACGAATCCATTTCATCAGACAAGTATGGCGATGGCCTGGCAAGGTCAGCCGATGTCAGGTGCTGGCTCAGACGGAAAAACCCTCTTTGGAATGCACTGCACGACATGCCACGAAGCCGATAGATCGCTCAAAGCGCGGAAGACGCAGGCCGAATGGAACGCGACCATAACGAGGATGGCCGAACTGGCGAAAACAAGAAAGAAGCCAGACATTCCTGCCGAGGCGTTCATGCCCATCTCAACATATTTGGCTAATGTCGCAGGTAAAGATGCAAAAAGCGGTGCCGGCGAAACGGAAGACAAAGACAAACCCAAAAAAGAGAAGAGTGCCGAAGAAAAATCCAAAATCACTGCGGGACAGTCGGCGTTTCAGTCAAAATGCACGACTTGTCACGATGCCGACCGATCGCTGCAAACCAATAAGTCCTTGGCCGAGTGGCGTTCGACCGTTCAGCGGATGGCAGGAAAACCGGGCGCGAGCATTGGTTCGGATGATGTTGAATCGATTTCGATGTACCTTGCTGATCGCGGTGAAGCCGGAGGTGAAGGTGCTGGGAAAGGTAAGGGAGGAGGTTCGTCAATCTCCACATTTGCTACTATTTCGCCACTCTGGCGAAGCGGAAGCTCCCAAATCCAAAATAATGGATTCTTTCCCGAAGCGTTTTTCGGTGCCGCTTGGCAAGGAAAAAATGGGCTTAGTGCGCGGGTAACGGCTTGCACAAGTTGCCATGGTAACGGCGAGCCGGGTTTTTTGAACCGCGTTGAGTTGCTTGAGGCTGTAGCGCGACTCGACATCATGGAATTTTTGGGAAAAGAGAAGTGTACTAACTTCCGTGCTGCGGTTGAAGCGGGCCGTTTCGTCGTTCCGTTTGGTGCATTTTCCGCGCAGGTGAACCCAGGGGTGTATCGTACGGTGTCGAAGCCGCTTATGTTTAACATGGGCCAGCGAGTTCGAGATGGTGATATTGGGGATGTGGTGTTGCCACTACCTTATTCGGATGAAGGTGTTTTGTTGAGCTTGGCTGCCACCCCATTTGAATTAGGGGAAGATAAGGTGACGACCACCCTCGACTTATACGCGGTCAACGGACTCATCGGGGGAA
The DNA here is from genome assembly GCA_009918525.1 of Planctomycetia bacterium. Taxonomy (GTDB): domain Bacteria; phylum Planctomycetota; class Planctomycetia; order Gemmatales; family Gemmataceae; genus RGDT01. The sequence continues at coordinate 3,342 of RGDT01000029.1, read as the reverse complement.
CGGACGGTATTGATTTTGATCGGAGCCGTGAGTTGCTCGATAACAACTCTCGGGTTGCGTGGGGTAGTCGAGCCACAATCGGGACTCCCGCTTTTCGAGTCGGTGGCTCTGTTACTGGCGGGCAATTTAATGATAAACCGTACGGTGATCCATTCTACAGTCCGATGCGCTACTTCATCTGCGGTTTTGATGTGTCATACCGGCATAAGGATCTGTTCCGGTTGCAGGCGGAATACGCGCGGCGAAGTAACGATCGTTACAACTCCGATACGAACGGCTTGGTGCAAGAACACGTCGAAGGTGTTTATGTGGAATCCGAGTGTCGCCTGCAGTCGGGTTCTCCGGTTAGCTTCCTCTGTCGATATGATTGGCTTGGTCGGGGTAGTCCGTTGCCGATCCCCGATAGCGCGATGGACAAGGGAACCTTCAATCTAACCCGACTCACATTCGGTGTGAACTATGCCGTTTCCTCCCAGAGTCTACTGATGTTGAACTATGAGAGGTGGCTGATGCCGAAAGTCCTGGGCGATTTTGACGTGTGGGGCGTCCGGTTTGCTCTGACCTTCTGACCCCATCCAGCATGGCATGATGCTGTGCTGTGGCTGACGTTTCCGGCTCTGACAGCGTGGTAAATCAGAGCGGGAAACGTCAGCGACAGCCCCGGGCGGATGCCGCCCTTGACCTGCTCACCCCCTCTGGGCTATCAGCACGACGCCGCTCCCCATGCGGCTTATCCCGAGCGAGGTATCCCATGCGATCCCTTTTCGTTGGTCTGTTGATTGCCGTTACCTTGGGGCCGGTCTACGCTTCCGTGCCGCGTCATTTTGAAGATGCAACCCTGCGAGCCGTCCATTTTTCCGACGACAAGGAAGGTTGGGCGGTCGGCGATGAAGGGGTGATTTGGCATACCATCGACGGCGGTCGAAACTGGGAACGCCAATCCTCGGGCACAGCCGGTTCATTGCGAAGCGTCCACTTCATCGACCCCTACATCGGCTGGATTGCCGGACGCGAGGAACTACCCGGTGGCGGAGCGTGTGGGGTCGTTCTGTATACGACGGACGGCGGTCAACAATGGCGGCGGATCCTGATGAACTCGCTGCCAGGGCTGCATTTGGTCCGGTTCGTTGGTCCGAAAACGGGATATTTAGCTGGCGATGGGTCCGAACAGTTCCCTTCGGGCGTATTTGCCACCACCAACGCGGGCCGAGATTGGCAACCGGTACCAGGTCCGCGGGCGTCGTCCTGGCGAGGCGGTGACTTCAACGTCGAAGGCGGAGCGATGGGCGGGGCCTGGAACCGTCTGGCGACCGTTCGGCGGGGTCAGGTCTTTTCGGTCGAGATGGATAGTCTTGGCGGTCGTGCGATCACGGGTCTTGCTCTCAGGGGAGACGACGGTATTGCCGTCGGGCAGGGGGGGCTGGTGCTAGAATCGCGCAAGACACGCGGTTCGTCGTGGCACTTCGTCGAGACGAAACTTGGTCGCGAAGCCCTGGAGCAATTTGATTTTCATGGGGTCGCAGCGGTCGGTTCGCGAGTCTGGGCCGTTGGGAAACCGGGTTCGGCCATACTCGTCGGAGAGGGGGGCAAGTGGGAACTGGTGCCCACTCGTCAGACGATGCCCTTGCACGGTATTTTCTTCCGAGATGAGAAGCGCGGCTGGGCGGTGGGTGAATTGGGTACGATTCTGGCCACGACCGACGGCGGGCGTACCTGGGAAGTCAAGCAGCGAGGCGGGCAACGTCTCGCCATTCTGTGCATTCATGCCCGTCCGAACCGTGCCTTGCCCGATGTCGTTGCACGAATGGGGCTTGGTGATGGCTATCTCATGGGGGGGCTTTGCATCACCGGGCCAGAACCCGCCAGCGCCGATTTGGCAAGAGTTAGCGATGCGGCTCGCTTTGAAGAGGCATTTCGACAGTCCGGCGGCGTTTGTGCCGGGCAGTTGTGGCATTTTCCGATCGGTTCGCATCTCAGTAAGGCGGACACGTCCATGCTCGTGGCGACGTGGGATAAACTTCACGATGACCGCGCCATGCAGATGATGCTCGGTCAAATCGTGCAAGCCATTCGTGCGTATAAGCCTGAAATCGTCCTTTGTGATGGACTGGGTGACGATGGTGCGTCTACCTTGGTGCATGAAGCGGTCAAGGAAGCGTGCAAGCAAGCGGGCGATCCCACGGCCTTCGAGACTCAGACAAAGACGCTAGGACTAGAACCGTGGAAACCGCGCAAGGCGTATGCCTTGAGTGCGACGGGTAGTGTTTCTTTAGATCAGACAGAAGTCAGCCCCGTGTTGATGACCACGCCGCGCGAATATGCAACGGGTCCGGCTGTGATATTCGGTCAACGAACGCCGCCCGCGACGCGGTCGTTTACCTTGGTCATGGCCGGAATGCCCGGTGCGGAAATGCACACTTCGCTCATGCAGGGGATCGCCTTATCTCCGGGGGGAGTGGCAAGGCGTGCCGTGACGGCCGCCCTTGAACTTTCAGCAGAGGTGAAGTCCGCGATTCGCACTCGCACCCAGTTGTGGGCCATGGCCGAAGCTCCCGAAAGTGCCGTGAACCGACCCGAGCGCCTGTTGGCCGACCTGGGCCGTCAAGTAAGTGCGATGCCTGACGAGGTTGGAGCGCGGGTGGCACATGGCCTGGGGCGCTTGTATGCCCAGCGTGGCCAATGGTCGCTGGCTCGGGAGGCGTTTTTTGTTCTGGCGGATCGCTATCCGACGCATCCCCTGGCAGTGGATGGTTACCGATGGTTGCTTATGCATCAAGCGTCCAGCGAGGTGCGTCGTCGCTACGAATTGGGGCAATTTGTCGTCATCACCGACGAACAGTACGGTACTCCGGGTGTACCTGTCAAACCGATGGGACCAATGGGACCAAAAGGCGCGAAACTACCGGAGGTGCCGGCGTTTGAAACTCAAACGATGCGGATGATTGCTCATCGCAGTGGTCGGGACGATGCCCGAAAGTGGCTGCAGGACTGCCTGGAACTCGAACAACGTCTGAACACTTTTGGCCCGCTCCACGCCGGAGATGCTCGCGTTGGTTTCAGCCTTCAGGCGGTGCGACGACAACTGGGACAGGTGGAAGAAACGCGAAAGTGGTATCGCGACTTTGCTGCTCGCCAGCCTGAAGGTCCGTGGCGCAATCTGGCCGTTGGCGAAATCTGGCTCGCCGAGCGTCGCGGTGCTTCGCCCCGGCCGACGCTGACTTGTCCCCCTACCGAAGAGCGTCCCTATCTGGATGGCAAGCTAGACGATCCTTGTTGGCAAGCGGCGAAACCTCTGACGCTCCGTGCCGCTGACGCCGCGAGTGGGCTGGACAAATCGCATCC
>RGDT01000280.1 GCA_009918525.1 Planctomycetia bacterium | reverse complement strand
GCCATTTTCGTCGTCCGGTCGAATAAGGCAGAGGACGAGGACCAGCGGGTATACGGCCGGTAAATGAGGTGGGGAAGCCGGGCCTAACCTCGTCACCCGTGAGATTCGGGTTACCGCGTTTGAGAAGCAACGTTGCCGGCGCGGTAGGCCCTTTTTCCATGAATACATACGCTCGCGGCAACGGTGTTGGCACGCGTGCTTCGATCACTTTTTGCCGGTTGGCGAGATCGGCCAGTGCGGTTTGCTCGGTGGGGTGAGCTAATCTCAGCCATTGCGCCACGTTACGCGGCGGTGCCTTGTCGAACTCCGCACGACTGGCCGGTTCACGGCGGACACGCTCGCGAATACGGGTGTAAACGGCCTGTCGCATCCGCTCCAGGTGAACTTTGTCCGCTTCGTTGCGGTCGTTGATGGCGCGAAAAGCCGCGATTTCGCTTGCACTACCGACCGGATAATCGAGGTCCTGCCGGCCATTTTGCGGACGGACAAGCGGCTCGAACACGGCTAGGAGGCGATAGTAGTCTTTCTGAGAAATCGGCTCGAATTTGTGATCATGGCAGCGGGCACAGCGAACCGTCTGCGCTAGAAAAACGGCGGAAGTGGTACCCAGAATGTCATCGAGTTGGTCATAACGATCGACCGCGGCATTGGCTGGTTCGTCGTCCCAGGTTCCCAGACGTAGGAACGTAGTCGCAATGCGCGAAGAGACATCGGCATCCGCTAGTTCATCCCCGGCTATCTGTTCAGTCAGAAATCGATCGTAGGGCATTTTGCGATTAAGGGCATCAATCACCCAGTCGCGATACTTCCAGGCTAGCGGCTTGTCGCCGTCGCGTTCGTAGCCGTTCGTGTCGGCATAGCGAGCGAGGTCGAGCCAGAGCCGGCCAAAGCGTTCACCGAATGCGGGCGAGGCCAAGAGTTTTTCGACGAGCCGTTCATACGGTGTAGCGAGGTCGTCAGCGCTGGCAGGTAGGCCCGTAAGATTGAGAACGAGCCGTCGCGTCAGGGTACGATGATCAGCAGGAGGGGCAGAGGCAACTGAACCGGCCTTGGCCAGAAGGAAGGCATCAACCGGCGAACGTGCCCAGGCATGGGCTAACGGCACAACCGGACGACGCAGCGGCTGAAAGGCCCAATGCGTTCTCGCCTCGGTGGCAAACGGGAATGGATCGGCGAACGTCAGTAAAAAAAGGTAACACCACATTCTTTAGATGCTACGCCTGATTTCCTGAGGGTGCAAGCAAGAAAATCGAACGAGATCCCGGCTTGCTTGTCTTTCGGTGGACTTGCTTTTCTTCTTCTTGCCGGATAGCGAGGACAAACCTCCTGCTGGAAACAGAGCGTAACGAATGGCTCATTGTCTCTCTTAGTTACTGTTCTACCTGTGGTTTATCCAGGGCACCAGTTCATGGTTCAGCCTGGCCGACGGCTAGTCTTCGCGATTGATCAAAAACACCTTTCCGGGTTATCTTGCCGCACGAACCCTTGGAGGTCGGCTATGCTAGTTCCACTGCTTGTTCGCCTCTTTCCGAAAGACGGGCATCATGTTACTGGTTGGCACGAGGAAATCCAGCGCACGCTACCGATGTATGGACGGATTCTCGATCTGGGCTGCGGTGCGAATCGTGATCTAGCGAGTTATCGCAGTGCATCTGTCGAGGTATGGGGCACCGATTTCGAGGCCCATCCTGCGCTGGAATATCCACAATGGTTTCGACGGCTTGGATCGGATGGCGCACTACCATTCGACGATGCCTCTTTCGACGTGATTTTTGCCAATATGGTGCTGGAGCACGTTTGCCATCCCCAGCGATTCTTGAACGAGGTGTATCGCGTCTTGCGACCGGGTGGTAGGTTTATTGCCCATACAATCAGCGGAGACCATTACGTGACCGCCATTCGGCGTATCGTCGGGGTGCTGCCACACACCATCAATCAAGAGCTAGTGCGTCTTCTCTACGGCCGCAACTGCGAAGATACGTTCCCGACTGTCTATCGGCTCAACACGCGGACACAGCTGCAACGAGTGTGCCGTTTGACGGGGCTCGAACTGGAGCGGGTGCGGCGTTACGCCGATCCCGGTTATTTTCGATTTATGCCGGGGTTGATGAAGCTCGCTACGGTGTGCGACCGAATTCTGGAGGGCTTCGGTCCTGGCCTGGGGCGGTTGTATCTAACGGCGGTGATGCACAGGCCGGCGTTTTCAGCAACTGGTTATCAGGCAAAAAGAAAATGTGCCTAGCCCGTTGGCATCCGAACGCAGGACGGAGCGGTTGTGACGACAGGAAGATCACGGACGAGGGCCTGTCGCCTATTCGTAAGAGCCAAGGGTGCGTCTATCCATATACTCCGAAAAGATCATTTCACCGGTAGAAAGCATCGAAGTCGGATGTTTTATCGTGTTTTCCTATCGAGAAATATTGTAGTTGGAGAGTGAAAAGATATATTGAATTTAGAGAAAATACGCCACCTGAGGCGACTTTAGCGATGAAGACCGAAGATACTCCGAGTGCGGAAAAAGCGACTATCGAGTCACGCCGCGGCGATCGACGTAAGAAGTCGGTGCCTGTCGCGGTTGAACGTCGTAGCGGTAAAGATCGCCGAAGCAAGGAAGAGATAGGCGAAAGACGTCGTCAGGTTGATCCGACGACGTGCGAGAAAGAATATAGCGAGGAAGAGTTGGCGTTCATGCGGGCGATGGATCTGTACAAGCGAAACAACCGACGACCGTTCCCGACGTGGAGCGAAGTGCTTGAGGTGTTACGCTCGCTGGGTTATCGCAAGACAGAACCGGCGACGGCTCTGCCGGGCATACCGGTATCCGTAAAACGTCAAGCGTGAAATTTCAGACGTTGCCAGTGGGGCAAGTGGCAAAAAGCTACTCAGTCTGTCGGAGAAAGATAGTCTTTTCTGATAAGGACACACGGAAGCCGGCAAAACGGTAGATTCAGTATGAAAATAAGTGGAAAATTCTAAGATGTCTTCATTAGAATAAACTTGGGTGACGTAAAAGCTAGCTAAAAGATCCTTTTCCTAAATGTCATTTGAGAGACATAAAAGAAAAAAATATGACAAAATTATGATTTTGGCATTGCATTGGACTTGAAATAGGTTAAATTTATACTTGGTGGTTAGTCAGCCGGCAAGGTTTCTCTCCAACCTCCCCGCCCACATGTCGAGTCTGAATTACCATTCCTGCCAATATGCTTACTACGATTGTCAAACGCTCGACCACGTTTGATGTGGCAATCAATTAGCTTTTCGCGGATGCCGATAGAGGCAGATTGACTTAACTAACTTAGAGTTCTCTCTAGTTGCTCTCTGGTAATTATTGATCTCGTATATGAAGAGTTGGAGGATTTAACGTGAAGAAGATCAAGGTCCGTTCAGCCTTCACGCTGATCGAACTGTTGGTGGTGATCGCTATCATCGCGATCTTGATTGGGCTGCTGCTGCCAGCGGTGCAAAAAGTGCGCGAAGCGGCGGCTCGCATGCAATGCACCAACAACCTGAAGCAGATTGGCCTAGCTGCCCACAGTTTCGAGTCCGCTAATGGGACACTCCCCGTAGGGGTTGATCTCGGCAATGTCGGTGGTATGGCTCGTCTGCTACCCTACATGGAACAAGAAGCCATGTTTCGCAATTTCGAGTTCGATCAATATCCAGCTGGTGCGACAGTACCTACTCCTGCGCGTAATTGGTGGCAAAACCCTAATAACCGCCCGGCTTCCACAGGTGCCACAACTCCACCTGCACCACCCGCTCCCAGAACCATGTTCGGTGCCCAAGGTGAAATCAAAGCATTCCAGTGCCCCTCTTCCTCAGCACCTGCTTCTGTGACCGCTATACTTCTGATTGCTCCGCAAGGTTCTGCTGGAAATGGCACCGGTAACTTTAATCTTGGCCTGGGTGCGGGCTTCACTTTTAGCGGCAATCCAGGTAGCCTTGTATTGGGCCGTTCTCACTATGCGATGATGGCTGGATATCCCATATTCCAGTACAGTACCACTACAACAGCGGGCCAGTTTGAAGGTATCTTCATGTATAACAAGCCGCGCCGGATCACGGATATCACGGACGGTACGAGCAACACAATCATGTTCGTGGAATATGGTAGCGGTGTGTTGCCCAATGGTAGCTTAGGTGCTCCGCTGGACGGCCCCACTGCCTTGTGCTGGGCCTGCGGTCCTCTTTATACCTACTGGGCACCAGATGCCGGCCAGGATACACGTCCTGGAGTTTGGTATCGTCCAGGCAGTAAACACACGGGCGTATTCAATGTAGCCTTGGCTGACGGCTCTGTTTCTAACTTGCGAAACAGCATTAGTATGGACGTATGGGTCACACTGGGTGGCATGGCAGATGGTCGTGTTGTTACCACTAATTAATCATCTGGAGTTGATCTCATGTTTCTACGAAGTCTTACCTCACTCGCTTTAGCTGGTATTCTCCTTGGTGGTGTTGGCTGTGGCGACAGTAGTTCAAAAATGGGCAGCAATCCCAAACTCCAGGGAGAGCCCATGAACGGCAAGGAACTTCCCGCACCGACTTTTGGCCAGAAAGACAAAGATGGTGCCAAGAAAGGAAAGGCGGCCGGTGGTGGTGCTAGTGTGCAGTAAACTGTGACGCTTCATTTCTGATCCACTCACTACGCCAAAACGCTACGAAGCCTTCCGGTTGACTTCCGGCAGGCTTCGTTCGTTATCATGGCGTTCCTTATCGCAAGCCCCTGCTTTTTGCGAACTCTCAGGCAGGGTGTCCCTGCTGGTCGAGCGAGTGTGAAAGACGAGAGTCTTGAGCCGAGCCGTTCGATCAAGCCACTCGGCGGATCCTCTTTCCTGTGGGTCGCCCCATCGTGGTGAGTTTCTTCGTCGTCACCATCTGAGCCGGCTGTTTTTTCGTTCTCTTTTTGCGATACTGAATCAGAGAAGAGGACGGAAAATGCTCGATAATGCTCCCTATCTTCGCTTCCAGCACGGCGGGCTTACCATTGAGGGGTATTCCCGTGCGGCGGTCCAGAGCTACTACCGCGTGCCGGAATTGAAGCTCGGCTTCGACTTGGGGGGGCAACCGTGGGATTTCATGGGAACGGCGAATTG
>RGDT01000279.1 GCA_009918525.1 Planctomycetia bacterium | reverse complement strand
CTATACCGTAAACGCCGACAATCATGCCAACACATTGCCAAATCTCGGGGTAGTTCATCCGAGGCAGGTTGCACACATCAAAAAGCGCGTGCGGAAAGAGGATAACCACCGCACCCCATACTAAGTTGTATATGCCGGCAGAAAGGAGCCACCAAGAGGCCCAACCGGGTGGAGGGCGGCGTACAGGTGATGAGTTCATGACACATCTCGAAGGCGAAAAGGATATTATATAGATAGACCGGGACTCTGAGGCATTCCCACGAGCGAGGGCGCCCACCGTTCGGGTGTCGTCTTGACACTCTTTGTCCTACCCCCTAGGATCAAAACTTCAGTTGATCGAAAATTTTGTGGGCTGGGAAAGTCATGGCCGTACCGAAGCGAAGAATGTCGCGTTCCCGTCAGGGTTCGCGTCGTGCTCACCACCACTTGACACCAATCCAAATTCAATACTGCACAAAGTGCGAGCAACCCGTATTGCCGCATCGGATTTGTGGGAATTGCGGCAACTATCAAGGCCGCGAGATCGTAGCCGACAAGACGGAGAAGTAAAACATGCGCATCGCATTGGATGCGATGGGGGGAGATCATGCCCCAGGACCAATCGTAACCGGAGCCATCCAGGCAGTGGTTAACGATTCGGAATTGCAGTTGCTACTGGTCGGCGATCGCGCCCAAATCGAACCACTATTGCCATCCGGCCCGGAACGGCAACGACTTGAGATTTTCCACTGCACGCAAGCCGTGGGAATGGACGAAAAGCCGGTCGTCGCCCTACGAACCAAGCCAGACAGCAGTATTAAACGATGCTGGGAACTGCTTGCTGGCAAAAAAGTAAACGGTATCGTCAGTGCCGGGAACACCGGGGCGATGGTAGCTGGTGGCCATTTTGCGAAGTGTGTACTGCCGGGGATTCATCGGCCGGGAATTGCGACGGTTTTGCCGACGGAGAAGGGGCCGTGTGTGGTGATTGACGTAGGAGCGAACTCTGACGCCAAGCCGGAACACTTGTTCCAGTATGGGGTCATGGGAGCTGCCTACGCCAAGTATATTCTCAAGATCAACGACCCGCAGATCGGCCTCATGAACGTCGGCGAAGAAGAGGGCAAAGGCAACAGCGTCGCAAAAGACACGCACGCTCTGCTTTCAACCCTAGGACCTCGCTTCAAGGGTAATGTCGAAGGACGCGACGTCCCCCAAGGTAAAACCCAAGTAGTGGTGTGCGACGGTTTCGTCGGTAACATTCTCCTTAAGTACAGCGAAGGCGTCTTCTCGTTCCTGATGAAGACAGTCCAAGCCGAAGTGCTGTCCAATCTGGGGGCCGACCGGGAAAAAGTAATGGGAGCCTGGAAGGCGTTGGCAATGAAGTACGACTATGCAACCTATGGCGGGGCACCGCTACTAGGCATCGACGGCGCGTGCATCATCTGTCACGGTAGTTCCGGCGAGCGGGCGATCAAAAATGCACTGGGTGTCGCGGCACAATTTGCTCGTGTACATCTCAATGACGTGATCGTTCAGGAGTTGCAGGCAGCCGGACCGAAGTGACGATAAAGGTATTAGCTGCCGCCGACGCTTCCGGCTCTGAACATGCCGGTTACTCTGAAGCCGGAATTCAGGCGAGCGGGGTGTGTTAACGCCCCGGTTTACCGTAAGGACATGAATCGAATGGCTAAGATAGCCTTCCTTTTTCCCGGTCAAGGGGCGCAAACGGTCGGTATGGCTCGCGATCTTTGCGCGTCCCTACCAGCTGCTCGTTCCTTGTTTGAGCGTGCGGCAACTGTTCTAGGCTACGACTTGCTTGCCGTATGCGCAGACGGTCCTAAGGATCGCCTTGACTCCACTGCCGTCAGCCAACCGGCTATCTACGTAGCCAGCCTCGCTGCCCTGGAGCAGTTGCGAACGACCGAGCCAGACGCCGCCGCCCAGTGCGTAGCTTCTGCCGGTTTGAGCTTAGGCGAATACACGGCCCTCACATTCGCTGGGGCTATGTCATTTGAAGACGGATTACATTTGGTACAGAAACGTGGCGAGGCGATGCAAGATGCAGCGGATGCCCGTCCGAGTACCATGATTAGCATTCTCCTACTCGAAGTGGCTCAGGTTCAGGAATTTTGCGACCGGGCTTCTCGTTTGGGCTTGGTTCGCATCGCCAACTACCTATGTCCCGGCAACCTTGTTATTTCCGGTGATACGGAGGCTTGCGAAGAAGCGGAAAAGCTCGCGGCCCAAGCAGGGGCCAAGACGATCCGATTGGCGGTAGCCGGTGCGTTCCACACGCCAGTAATGCAAACGGCGGTCGAACGACTTAATGCCGCTCTGGCGGGTGTAGCGTTGAAGAAGCCACAAGTCCCGGTGTGGGCCAATGTAACGGCTCGGGCCTATGTGGATGCTGACGAAGTTCGGGCGACCTTGGCAAGGCAGGTAGTCGAACCCGTGCGCTGGGAAGACACCATGCGGGCCATGCTGGACGCAGGCGTTGAGCGGTTTTATGAAATCGGCCCGGGCCGTGTGCTGGCCGGTTTATTGAAGCGGATCAACCGAAAAATAGAGTGTCGGAATGTGACTGCGTGAGTTTCCTCTGTCCAATCGGAGCTTCGTTTCGTATTCAATCACCCTATCTTACCTCAGAAGCGGATGATCGCTCTTGTCCGCTTTGTCCCTCCTGTGGTATGAACCAGTCTGTAATCGGCTCGACCCGGACGGCCCCGGTGAGTGGACGCGAGGCCGAAATAGCAAGTGGAGGTCTCAATCGTGCCTTCCGTTGAAGAGCGTGTCATCGACATCGTCTGCGAAAACCTCGGCGTGAACAAGGAACAGGTCGAACGCAAGACCTCGTTCGTCGAGGACATGGGAGCCGATTCGCTAGACGTGGTGGAACTGGTGATGGAACTCGAAGAAGAGTTCGAGATCCAGATACCCGACGATCAGGCAGAAAAGATTAAAACTGTAGGCGAAGCCATCGACTATATCGAACGGGAGCAGGCTAAGAAATGACCCGCCGCGTCGTCATCACGGGCATGGGCACGGTGAATCCTCTCTCCCAGAACGTTAAAACGTACTGGGAGGCGTTGCTCGCTGGTCGCAGCGGCATCAGCCTCATCGAACAACTGGACACCACCCCTTTTAAGGTGAAGTTCGGTGGCGAGGTCAAAGGATTTGAACCGGACAAACTGCTCGACTCGAAAGCCGCTCGTCGGCTCGACCGGTTCGCGCAGTTCGCCGTGGTGGCGAGCATTGCCGCGGTGAAAGACTCCGGAATCGATTTCAGTAAAGACGATCCGTACCGATGTGGCGTGATCTTCGGATCGGGTATCGGCGGACTGAACGAATTTGAGGACGGCCACAGTCGCTTTTTGGAAGGCGGAGCCGGGCGTATCAGTCCCTTTGTCGTTCCGAAAATGATTGTCAATGCCGCCAGTGGCAACATCAGCATTCAATTCGGGTTATGCGGCCCGAATACCGCAGTGGCCACGGCCTGTTCCTCAGCAGCGCACGCGATCGGTGACGCGATGCGGGTGATTCAGTACGACCATGCCGACGTGATGATCACGGGCGGCTCAGAATCGACCATCACGACGATGGGTCTGGGTGGTTTCATCCAAGCTCGGGCTCTGTCGGATCGCAACGACGACCCGCAACGCGCCAGTCGTCCCTTCGACAAGGACCGCGATGGCTTCGTACTGGCTGAAGGGGCTGGTGTCCTTGTTATCGAGGAACTGGAACACGCCCGTAAACGCGGGGCGGTCATCTATGCCGAATTATTGGGGGTAGGCAACACGGCCGACGCCTACCATATCACCGCTCCTCACCCCAACGGCGCTGGAGCAGCGGCCGCCATGCGGGGTGCCCTGCGTGATGCCCGGCTCAATCCGAGCGATATCGACTACATCAACGCGCACGGCACGAGCACCCCTCAGGGCGATGTGGCTGAAACCAAGGCAATCAAAGAAGTGTTTGGTCCTGAACGCTCCAAGAGAGTGCCCGTCAGCAGCACCAAGAGTATGACGGGGCATTTGTTGGGAGCATCGGGAGCGGTCGAAATGATTGCCTGCGTCATGTCGATCCGTCATGGAGTGGTACATCCGACCATCAACTACATGACCCCCGATCCCGATTGTGACCTCGACTATGTGCCCAACACGGCTCGCCAGGTCAAAGTCAGCCGCGCAATGTCAAATAGCTTCGGGTTCGGTGGTCACAACTGTTCGTTGATCGTGGGTGGGCTGGATTGACGATCTTTCTTCTATTCGCCTATAGATGTGAATAGAAGAAAGGAGTCGAACGATGAAAATCGACTGGATGTACCATCGTCGTGGCTGAAACAGTTGCACAAAATCTCGGGAGTTTCTCGAGAGCCGAGAAATAGGTGAAGCGTCCGAAATCGTGGACGCTAGCAAAGTTAAAATAGGTCGCGAAGATGCCCTGAAACTGGCCCGAGCGGTTAAAAAAGTCGTGGTGTCCCGTGGAAAGAAAGTAGTAACCATCGACCTTTCGCAACCTGTGAGCGATGACGATCTAGCGACGTCCATTCTCGGTCCCACGGGCAATCTCAAGGCACCGACCTTGCGTGTAGGCTCCACCTTGGTGGTGGGATTCGGTGAATCCTCCTACACCGAGGTGTTTGGCACATAACAGCCCAACCCCAATATCATTATTTTCCTTTGTCCGATGATGTCACGATTTGCGATGCTATTAATAACGGTTATTCCACTATGCGAAAAACCGACTCGTGAATCGGTCAAAGGATGGATACGATGGCTGAATCGTTGCCTCACCTCGACACTTTTGTGCTGGCGGCTGAACTTGGCAGCTTCACGGCTGCTGCTCGTGAATTGCAACCTTCTCTGACTCAGGCAGCCGTCAGCCAACGAATTGCACTTTTGGAACAGAATCTGGGGACCAAGCTGTTTAACCGGGTGCATGGCCGGGTTGAACTTACGCCCGCAGGTCATCGTCTTCACGAAATCGCTCTGAAAATCAAGCTACTACACGATCAAGCACGTAACGAGATTGCTGCTCAAGCCGACGACTTGCAAGGAGATTTGTACTTAGCGGCAAGTTCGGTACCGGGGCAATATCTGTTGCCTTCGCTAATTGGAGAATTTAGACAAAATCACCCGAAAATTCAGG
>RGDT01000278.1 GCA_009918525.1 Planctomycetia bacterium | reverse complement strand
GTTTAGGTTACTAACACCGATGGAGATCAACATGCGTATTTTAATAACAGGCGGTTGTGGCTTCATCGGCAGTAATCTGGTCCGATACCTTCTCCACCACGAACCGGCCGCCCACGTCGTGAATCTCGACTTACTCACCTACGCAGGTAACGCCTCGAATCTCGCCGATTTAGCTGGTGATTCGCGTTACGAGCTGGTTCGAGCCGATGTCGCCGACCGCGACGCCGTCCGGGAGCTGTTCCGTGGAAGGAAGTTTGATTCCGTCCTGCATCTCGCCGCCGAAAGTCACGTTGATCGCTCTATTCACGATAGCACGCCGTTCATCCGTACAAACGTCGTCGGAACTCAGGTGCTTCTCGACGCCGCCAAAGAATTTGGCATTCGCCGTTTCGTGCAAGTATCGACCGACGAAGTCTATGGGAGTCTCGGCCCCTCGGGGCTGTTCACCGAAACAACCCCCCTTTGCCCCAGCAGTCCCTATTCGGCAAGCAAGGCGGCGGCTGATCTGCTCGTCGGGGCGTACCACCACACGTTCGGAATGCCTACCCTCATCACTCGATGCAGCAACAACTACGGACCCTACCAGTTCCCCGAGAAGCTGATCCCCCTGTTCATTTCCAACTTGCTTCGCGGTGAACAGGTCCCGGTCTATGGGGATGGTTTGAACGTCCGCGATTGGATACACGTCGAAGACCATTGCGCGGGAATCGTGGCCGTCTGGCGTTCGGGTCGACCCGGTGAAGTGTACAATCTTGGAGGCCGATGCGAAAAAACGAATCTGGCTTTAACCCACGAGTTAATCGCTTTAGCTGGCAGAACCTTTGCAGCGATTCGCTACGTCGCGGATCGTCCCGGCCATGACAGGCGCTATGCCATCGACTGTAGCAAGGCCGAACAGGAACTGGGCTGGACGCCGAAGGTCGATTTTAGCGTTGGGTTACGAGAAACATTCGACTGGTATCGCGCCCATCCCGCGTGGGTCGAGTCCATTCGCAACGGGGAATATCGTTCCTATTACGAACGACAGTATGGAGGCAAAACCGCCGCAAACACTTCCGTTTCAGAATGACGACCTAGTTAGGTTTTGAAGCCGGAAGCGTGCGAGGGAATAGCGTGCAATCGCATCAGACAAAGATCAATCGGCGTTCATGCTCTCGTACAACTTGGCAAGAGCTTCGCTCTCAATCTGTCGAACTCGTTCGCGAGTCAGACCAAGGCTCTCGCCAATCTCTTTGAGGGTGCGTTGCTCGCCGCCGTCCAGGCCGAAACGCATTCGTAAGACGGTAGCCTCGCGACTGTCCATTTTGTCGAGCAACAAAAGGACATGACGTAACACGTCAGCCTCGACCATCTCTGTATCGGGGGTCTTGGTGTTACCGTCCATCAACATTTCATCAAGTGACCACCCCGACTCAGGCGAGTCGCTCTGTGGGGCGGAATTGTAGATACGGATGGCTTTTTTGATGATGTTGAGTTTCTTTTTGGGCAAATCAAGCTCTTTCGCTACTTCCTCTTGGCTGGGGGCGCGACCGAGTTCCTCCTGAAGCTTGGAGGTCGCCCTACGCCATTTCGCCAACAGTTCAACCATGTAGGCGGGGATGCGGATGGTTTTACCAGTGTTCACCAACGCGCGTTTAATGGATTGCTTAATCCAGTAGCTCGCGTAGGTACTGAACCGGGTGTCCATGTTGGGGTCGAACCCTTCAACGGCCCGAAGTAGACCCAAGTTACCCTCCTCGATGAGATCTTGGAGGGCTAGTCCTTTGCCTGTGTAGTTGCGAGCGATATTCACAACAAGCCGAAGGTTGGCCCGGACCATCTGGTCACGGGCAGCACTATCTCCTTCGTCCTTGATGCGAAAAGCAAGTTCTCGCTCCTGCTCACGATTAAGCAAGGGGGTTTCATTAATTTCGCGGAGATAAGTTTCCAGAGGAGACTGGACGGAATCATTCCGCAGGCGGCGCGGTCGTGTCATGGGTGGGTGTTCCAGCGCGTGGGGTGACCGATTCCTTCTCGGGAAGCGTAGGTCACAGTTCTTCCTGGTGCCAATCCTTAGCTAGATTCCAGCCATGAAGGAATCGGACGACGTCAATCCGCTTGACGACAATCCCCTCCGGCCTGCTTATGCTCTTATCGTCCAGATCGATATCAGGAATCGCCATGGGACAACCCTTAGATAGGGTCAGTGGTCGAACGAAATGCCATACGAGCGGGACAATCGTCTGTTCCGTGCGAACCGCTGTATTATGAAAGTGAACAAAAAATTGGAACCGGAAGGGATGGCGAGGGGGGTGTCACCGCCCCGGAAGAAACGGGGCGTTGGCACACCCCGCTCGCCTTCCGGGTCAGACAGAATCGCGACCAGATCAAAAACTAACCCAACTGGTACGTTACTCGGGTAGGTTGATCAGGTTACCGGTGCCGCTGGTGCCGCCCCGCAACTCACGCTTGGGGGCTTCCTTCGCCTTGGCGGATTCGGTCGGTGCTTGGGTCGGTTCCGGCACGGGCATGTCAGGGTCGCCGACTTTCTTCCGGCTGAGGCCAATCTTCCGTTCGGCGACATCGACGCGGAGGACCTTGACCTCGACTTCGTCGCCCACCTTGACGACGTCTTCAGGGGTATCGACCTTGGAGTCTGACAACTCGCTGATGTGCAGCAACCCTTCAAGTCCCGGTTCCAGTTCGACGAACACGCCGAAGTTGGTCAGCTTCGTGACCTTGCCGGTCTTGGTCGTTCCGGGCTGATAGCGACCGGGGATATCGCCTTCCCACGGGTCGTTGTTCATCTGTTTGAGGCCCAGAGCGATCCGCTTGCGCTCCTGATCGACGTTCAGCACGACGCAGGTGAGCTTGTCGCCCTTGTTCACCACCTCAGACGGATGCGAAACTTTCTTGATCCAGCTCATATCGCTGACATGCAAGAGGCCGTCGATGCCTTCCTCGATCTCGATGAACGCGCCGTAATTCGTCAAATTCCGCACCACTCCGGAAACCACGGTATTCGGCGGATAGCGTTCGGCGACCTTGTCCCAGGGGTTGGGCTGAACTTGCTTCATGCCCAGGCTAATCTCTTGCTTGTCCTTGTTGATGTTTAGGACTTGCACGTCGATCTTGTCGCCGACGGCCACCATCTCGCTGGGGTGGTTGATGCGGCGTGTCCAGCTCATTTCGCTGATGTGAACCAGCCCTTCGATGCCCGGTTCCAGCTTGACGAACGCGCCATAGGTCATCACGTTGACCACTTCGCCGGAATGGCGACTGCCGACGGGGTAACGATCGGCGACGTTTTGCCACGGGCTGGCCGTCTTTTGCTTGAGACCCAGAGCGATCTTTTCTTTATCCTTATCGACGGAGATGATGTATACTTCGAGCTGTTGGTCGATGTGTACCATCTCGCGAGGATCGTTCACACGTCCCCAGCTCATGTCGGTAATATGCAATAGTCCGTCGATACCGCCCAAATCGACGAACGCGCCGAACTCGGCGATGTTCTTGACGACGCCCTTGCGTACCTGTCCGGGCTGAATTTCGTCGAGCAACTTCTTCTTCAACACGTCGCGTTGCACTTCCAGCAATCGACGACGGCTAACAACGATATTTCGTCGTTGTTCGTCGATCTTGAGGATCATGCACTCGATCGTATCGTTGATGTACTGGGCAATATCCGGCGGACGACGAATGTCAACCTGCGAGGCGGGTAGGAAGACATTGACGCCGATATTAACCAGCAAGCCACCCTTGATTTTGCGAGTGACCATACCGGCAACGACGTCGCCTTCCTTGTGTTTGGAAATGACATCTTCCCACTCTTTTTGCCGCTTGGCTTTGCGGTAGGAGAGTTGAATCTGTCCGGTTTCGTCTTCGGCGGCATCGAGCAGGACCTGGACCTGATCGCCTACTTGCGGCGGGACCACCTTGTCGAGAGCTTCGTCATACCACTCCTGGAGCGGGATGATCCCCTCGGACTTATAGCCGATGTCGATGACGACGTTATCGCCGACTATGTTGGCGATGCGGCCATTGACGATCTTATTGACGTCGAAGACCTGCGTATCGCGAAGGTAATAGTCGTCAAGTTCCGCATGAGCGGCAGAAGCATCTTTGGGGGCGAGTGCCTCAGCCATTTGCTGTTGCAGCTCGTCTTCCGAGAGGTCGAACTTACTGATCAGGTTACGGTTAACCACGGGATCTCCTGGATACGACCGGCACGCACCGGCCGCCTTGTGCCGACAAAAGAGGGAAATGACCACTCCTCGCTTCTCACTGTGAGAAGTGTTAAAAGGCTGGTCACTGAATTTGGGATTATAGAGGGTGCTAAGGAATTCGCAAGAGATCGGAAAGGGTATGTGATGAGAGAAGATATTTTATATTCGTATGAAATAGATAAGGCCGACCGACAGTGTCGCCCACTCACCGCGGCCGGCCCAGCTCCCCCCGTTGGGGAGTTACCTTATTGCTAGCAGGCAACCAAGCCCTATTTCCACCCTGCTAATTTGGTAAATCGTTTTGCTCTCACTCTCCCTTCAGATTTCATTACTAGATTAAAATTAGAACTGTTCTACCTTTGGAGGCCGTTTGATGGCGTTTCTCCTGTTGGCTTTGTTTGCTGCCGACTGGCCCGCCTTTCGCGGAGGCACTGCTTCGGCCGCTTCCACCGATGCTGTTCCGCTCACGCTCGATGCCAGCACTCTCTTGTGGAAAGTGACTTTGCCCGGTCCTGGTTCGTCCAGCCCGGTCGTGATCGGCAACCGCGTTTACGTCACCTGTTTCACCGGTGCCGATACTCCTACCTCCATGACGCGCCATCTGCTCTGCTTCGACCGCGTCACGGGAAAGCCCCTCTGGAAAGATGCCGTCGCTGCCGTTCGCGACGATGAGTATCGCGGCTACATCACTGAACATGGTTACGCCAGCAGCACGCCGGTGGCCGATGACGCCGGCGTTTATGCTTTCTTCGGTAAATCCGGCGTCCACGCCTGGGACCATGCCGGCAAGAAACGATGGCAAGCCGAGGTCGGAACCGGTTCTGATCCCAAGCGATGGGGGTCAGCTGCCGCTCTGGTCTTGTACAAAGATTCGCTGATTGTTAATGCCGCGAGCGAAAGCCGATCTGTTCGAGCACTGGATCGTATCACCGGTAAAGAACAGTGGAAGTCGGCAG
>RGDT01000277.1 GCA_009918525.1 Planctomycetia bacterium | reverse complement strand
TGTCAACCCGGCAGTGGTTAGTCGCCCCAATCGCTGCGCTGCCCATAACAGTTGAACGCGAGCGCGTCCCTCGTCATCGCTATCGGCTTCACGGGGCAACGCCTTTGTGACGGCCTCTGCGGCTTTCCGTGAAACGAGTTGATTGGTCGCTAGCATGCGAACCGTTAGATTGGGATGCGAGAGATCGGTCAACAATTCCTCTGTCGTCGCCGTGGCGAAGTCCGTTCGTGACGGAGTGGCTTTCACGTCTTTCCCAGTGTACACGATCCGCCATATGCGCCCTTTCGTTCGGTCGCGTGCTGGATGTGTCAGCGGAACCTCGTAGTGGCCAATGATGCAGTTGTAAAAGTCCGCGATATACAAGGCTCCGTCCGGCCCGAGTTTGACATCCACGGGGCGAAACCATTGGTCGTTACTGTCGAGAAATGGTACCGGTTTGGCCTTGGGTGTTGTGCCGTCATAGCTGATCTCGAAACGGACGACTTGATTCGTCATCACGTCCCCGATGTAGAACGAGCCTTGGTACATCGCTGGATATTGGTCAGCTGCATAGCAAGCAATTCCGCAGATCGCCGTACTACCTTTGAACCCGGTGATCATGGCCGGGGCGAAGCCTAGCCCATCGTGGGCCTTGCCGAAACTCGGGTAATACCCGCCGCGCAATAGTTGATAAATCGGCTGACTATGACAATCGGCCGAAAACAAATTACCCAACGGATCGAAAGCGATGCCAAATGGATTGACCTGCCCCCATGTGTGTTGTTCCAGTCCGGTGCCATCAGCGCGAAAGCGGTAAGTGTTGCCAGAGTGCATCTTGATCTCACCACCGGTTTTGCCTTTGATCGACGAGTTATTCGCAAAACCGTGGCAAGCATAGATCCAGCCGTCGAAGCCTACGGTGAACCCGCTGGTCATGCCATGTGTGTCGTTGTAACCATAGGTGGAGTATAGTACCTCGCGGGTCCGCGATCCGACACGTGAGATGTTCGGGATACTATAAACTAGGGCATTTTCGCTTCCGTTGAGCGGCAGTAGACCGATGGGTATGTTGAGACCGTCGGCAAAAGTTGTAATTTTCTGTGCCCGCCCATCGGGTCCGATATCTTCCAAAATTTTTACGGTATCACGACCACGTTCTCCTGGTTTGACCGGCCAAGGATATTCGACAGTATCCGTTACCCACAACCGACCACGATCGTCAAACGCCAGGTTCATCGGCTTTTGAATGTCGGGATCAGCCGCGACGAGTTGGATCTCGAAGCCGGCTGGCAGGACAAACATTTTGCGTTGTTCAGTCGGTGCTAGCGGTTTTGCACTAACAACATTCGGAGCAAATTTTTGACCGAACGCCGAGGGGCACAAGAAGGTCATGAGGGCGACGACGGAGAGGAACAGTCGCATGGTTGATCTCGCGATAGCGGGCCATAGAGGTCAACCTATGGGGCAACTCATGTTATGTCCGCCCTGGTAACACCGTTGGCATCGCAAAAATAACCTCAGCCACTCGTATCTTACCGTTCCAATCTGACTTCATCGACTCCATCAATCTCTCGAATCAAAGAAGCCAAGCGACCAGCCGCCTCGTCTTCGTTGCCACGATATACAATAACAATCCGACCCAACACCTCGAACCGCACACGTTCTAGCGACCCCGTCTGGAATTGGCGAATCCGTTCAGCCAGGCCATCGCGTTTAACGGTCTGAGCCGGCGCAGGCAGTGTTTTTGTTTCAGCAGGCACGATAACGACGGCAGGCGACGGTGGAACCGGCAGCGTCATCGGTGTCGGGCCTTTTAGTGTTTTAAATCCACCATCGGGCACAACAATAGGTCCGGCCGTTTTCAGTTCGGAAATAACATCCCGGATGCCATCAATGTGTTCAATCCTGGACAGCGCGCGGCGAGATAGCTCGTTGTCCGGGAGGGTCCCCCATACGCGGGCCACTCCCGCTTTAACTTCTACGCCTAGTTTATAGTCGCGTAGCAGCGGATCGGTCTGAACTACTCGACGGGCTTGAAGCGACATCCGAAGATCGCGGATCATGCCAATTGCACTGGCTGGCGGCTCTCCAGCCGGCAAAGTGCCAACAGTCAGAACCGTCACAATAGACAAAAAGCAAGCTCGAGTGATCATGGAAATGTCTCCTTCGTTCGTCCCAGTAACATAATCGCGAGGATCAGAACGAAGGAGAATTGCGCCTTTAGAAAAAGACTCGTTTTTTTCACTTCAGGTGCGAAAAGCAGCGTGTCGCGCCAGTAGTGCGATTAGTATCGAGCAAGCTCACCTTGTGCGTTGAGACCAATATTGCGGATAATAGCACCAGCCGAATCCATCATCATCCGCAATTCGCTTCCCACCGCCAAAAATTGCCAACCTTCCTCAATCCGCTTTTTCGCCTCTTCGGCCGAATAACAGTGAATACCCGCCGGAACACCGATTTTTTTGCACGCGGCCAAAAGACGGCGATGAGCCTCGGCTTGTTCTTCTGCGGAAGGATTTTTACCGTCGGGCGTACGCATGTTAGCGGCGAGGTCGTTGGGACCGATAAACACGGCGTCGATACCCGGCACGGAGTAGACCTGCTCGGCGTTGTCGATAGCCATCGGGTGTTCGCACTGCAAGACGATCAAAATTTCGTTATTGGCCTTGGCGTAGTAGTCGGCGGGGGACGCCTGGAAATTCAGGGCGTGAACGCTACCACCCAGCGAGCGATTTCCATGTGGGGGGTAGAGCATCGCAGCGACGGCCGCTTCCGCTTCCTGGCGAGTATTGACCATCGGCACGACGACGCCGTGAGCACCGTTGTCCAGTACGCGTTTGATATGGTCGTGACGATTGGCCGGAACACGGGCCAGCGCGGTACAACCAGCATCAGCGATGCAGCCAAACATATGGGAAGCCGTTTCCCAATCGACGAGGCTGTGTTCGATGTCTATGGTAAGCCAGGCGAACCCACATCGAGCCAGGAAACGTGATGCGGTGATACTGCCTAGTGATAACCAGGTTCCGACGGATGGTTTACCGGCCTTGAGAGCAGCTTTGACGGGATTAGCACGCATGATCAGAAAATCTCCAGGAGGGTGATTCTGGCATCATAGCGAGAACCGCCCCCTAGAGTCGAGCGTACGGCGCGGGGCGTACGCTCGTGGAATCACGATTAGAATCCTACTCCCTTGGTCTTGGTCTTGATCCGGCATAACGCTTTGTCAGCCGTGACGTAAAGTGTCGTACCGTCATCGCCAAAGCCGCAATTGGAAGTGGGGACGCCGGTGGCGATAGTGCCGAGGTGTTTGCCTTCTTGAGTCAAAATCAGCACACCGCCTGGGCCAGTAGCCCACAAGTTGCCCTTCACGTCCACTTTCAGACCGTCCGGTAGCCCCTTTTTATCGGGAATAAACTTCGTAGAGTCGAACAAGATCTTACCTTCGCCAATGGTTCCATCTTCCTTAACGGGGAATTTCATCCAAATGGCCTTCTTGGGGTTCGACTGAGCCACATAGAGGAATTTTTCATCGGGTGAGAAGGCCAGTCCATTGGGGTATTCCAGTTCCTTGGTCAATAACGTCAGTTTGCCTTCAGGCGTGAGGCGGTAGACCCCGCGGTATCCCAATTCCTCATCGGGGAAAATCCACGGCTTGCCTTTGCGCATCTGACCATAGGGAGGATCCGTGAAATAGAGATCGGCGTTGCTCTTGAATGCACCATCGTTGGGGCTGTTGAGACGTTTGTCGCCTACCTTTTCAACGAGTCGAGTGAAGGTTTTTCCATCGTCGTTAAGACGGGCCACGCAGCGGTCGCCGTGTTGCATCAAGACCAATCGTCCTTTGGGGTCAAAGAGCAAGCCATTGCTTCCCGGTTCCATCAGATCTTCTCGGGTGCCGGTGTATCCGGACGGCCGCAGGAAAAGGCTGATCTTTTCGCCTGGCTTGAACTTGTACACGCTGTTGCTCGGAATGTCTGAGAACAACAGATGCCCGGCCTTTTTGTCCCATACGGGGCCTTCTACCCAGTTGTATCCATCGCCGAGAATTTCCAGTACCGCATCTTTGGCGACCAGATCGTCGAACGCCGGGTCGAGCCGTTCGATGGTTCCCAGGGTTCGTGGTTTGTCTTCGGCGGCATTCAGATACAGCAAACCGCCGACCAGTGCCAGGGTTATCAGAACAAGTCGTTTCATGGAGAGGTCCTCTGAAAAATAGGGGTGCGGAAAACATACGCCTGACCAGTGCTCGCGGCGAGAGGGCATTCAACACCATTGGCTATCTTCTCGATTCTAAGGTAAGATAGTTATTTGTTTTCTTCTACGGCCGGGGATTAGGAATGACCTTTTTGCTAATGGTTTTTTTGGCCGTGGTATGTCTAAACGATAACTATCCTGCCGCTCTGTGGGGCGGCCCTATCTGGTTACCGGCAGGGTTGACAGGTGTAACGATTTTGATGATCGCATGCCGTGCCGCCTTTTTGGCCCGGCATACGCGGAGGCGCATTGTAGCCGATTCGAGCGGGATTGAGCGGGAGTTGCAGGAATACGACCAAGCCCGATTCGTTCACTCAATGATGATATTGGCTTGCTTTCTCGCGACACTTTTTCTTTTCGGGTGGGGTCACTTCGTGCGCGGCGAACCCGATTCGCGGGCTGGTAGTGGGACGGAACTATTACTTTTGGCTCCCTATCTGTTATCACTCTTGGCTTCCTGGTTTTTTTTCTATGAAGCGGATCGGGCGGTGCATCAACTAAGTGTCGCAAGGAATGATGAGGATTCCTTGGTCTCGTCGTTTGGTAGCCGATGGTCTTATATCGCGTTTCAATTTCGCCAACGAATCGCATTGGCGTTCGTCCCGGTGTTGTTGCTAATCATTCGACAGGAGGTGTATCGACTATTCCCGGATTCGTTCACTCGCGGTGGCGCGATGGCGTACATTGTGTCCATCTCCGTCATGATCAGCATTTTTTTGACAATTCCGCTTTTGATTCGAGTCGTTCTTGGATTGAAGCCGATGCCGCCTGGCCCGTTACGCGATCGTCTGATGGCGACGGCAAAGCGTTTAGGTTTTCGCTTTACCGGGGTTATGGTGTGGGACACCAGGCAGGGGTTTGCTAATGCGATGATCGTTGGCGTTATTCCTTGGTTGCGATATGTCGTATTCACGGATCGCATGATACGCGATTTCACACCGGAGGAGGTCCAA
>RGDT01000276.1 GCA_009918525.1 Planctomycetia bacterium | reverse complement strand
CGTCTCCGACTACATTGGCCGTCTGCAGCTTCGAGTGCTGATTCAAATCACCTAACATGCCCATCTTGGTGCAGGTGTCTACCGGCTTTTTAACATCTTCGGGAAGCACACTATTCTCGATTGCGAAATTGGCCAGTCGCAGGCACATCGCCGCGAATTTCGCGTTCATCTTGTCCTGTGCAGCCGCAACTACTCGGGCAGCGTTACCGGGCTTGTCCAGGGTGTCGATTTTCAACTGTCCCAGAACATCAGAAAAACGCGACATGATCAAATTACGGAAGCTGACCGGAAATGTCATACATCTCGAAATTAGGATCAGTGGCGACAAACCGCTGCAGGAAGGTCTTGGGGTCACTGATCTGATTGGCGTAGGTTCCGAAGGCGCGAAGGCGAACCGGGCCGAACTCCGGATCGCGAAGCATGATCGGATTGAGGGTGCCCCATTTTTGATCAGTCGAATGCTTCGTCGAGATGAAATAGACTTCGACTTTTAAAGGCAACTCGAAACCGTAAGGCCAAGCCGCAATAGTGCTTAGGATCAATAGGCTCGGGGCATTGAGATCATATATTCAGGGTCCGAATACGTCGGCAAGTCTACCCTAATTAACGAAGACAGCCGCCTGTCCTTGGCGAACGACGAGTTTTGCACCGAATTTGAGTTCGTTGTTATGGCATGGGAAGGGGTATGCAATGACTTCATTGTTGTGAGTTTCCGTCCATTGAACGATAGGGGTGAATTCGCCGCGCATCTTGTCGGACATGGATGCGGGCATTATGGAGCGAAGAAAGTGATACTATTGTGAGCAGAAAGGACGAGCGGAACCAGATAGCGATAAAAAAAGAGGCAAGAGTTTCAAGAGGTTATGAACCTCTGTCGCTCTTGCCATGTCACATGGACAGTTCTGGATGCTGCTCAGTGGGCAGCCGGGACGACACTGATCCGTTTGCCGCCCTGCTCGAACTTCACGACGCCCTCAACGAGTGAGAAGATCGTGTCGTCTTTCGCGAGTGCGACATTCTTGCCGGGGGCATAACGAGTACCCCTCTGGCGTACAATGATGCTGCCGGTCTTCACCGACCCGCCACCATACACCTTGATCCCCAGCCGTTGGCTGTTGGATTCGCGGCCATTCTTGGATGAACCTTGACCTTTCTTATGTGCCATCTCTGCTTCTCACTTTTGTCGGACTTCACGGGATAGTTACTTATCAATCGGCTTGAGAGCCGGGGCGGCTTTGGGGGCTAATCCTTCCAGTTTGATATTCGACGCCCGATAGATCCAGGCTGCAGGCGGTTGGAATCGGATCGCGTCGGACTTCATTAATATCTTGTCACCAAACCGTCGGAACGGCAACTGTAACGATTTACGAACGACGATCGGACGCGGATCGGACGCGTCTCCGTCAATCTTGGTGAAACCGTTGGACAACCCGGCTAAAAACACACTGTAGCGGTTGCTGTCCGAGAGGAGTTTACCATCTTTCTTGAGCCGTTCCTTGCGTTTGCGGGTGTCGGCGTCATCATCCGGGTCGATTTCATCCGGATCGATCCACATGGCCACGCCAGTGACGGGACGAGGGTCGGCCTTTTCTTTCGCACTGACGGGAATCGGTTCGGCGGCGATGGTGACCGAGTTCTTGATTCGCAGGGAATCTGTTGGATCTTCAACCTTGCGTATTGACTCGAATGCGGTGGGTAAAATCTGGTCGGTGTAGCTCATGCGCGTGTCGTGCGTGACCAACTCAAACTGAGGGATGAAGGTACGCGGTTCACCGGTAAAGTTGATTACCTGATACCAGAGATACCAACAGACGCGAGTCCCCTTGCCGGGGATATTTACTTTGATGAGTCGGGGATCTTTGAATTTGAAGTCGAGCGTCCACAAGCCAACCGTTTTTTCGGTGTCCTTGTCCAGGACGTTGATACCGGGCTTGATGTAGGTTTCGTTGGGATTGGTTCCCTGAGCGCAGACTAGAGCAACTCCTAGCAGAATGGCTAGGTTCGGTATCGCTATCCGTAATAAGGCTCGTATCCCGAGCATCGAAACCTCCTTCGACCTGTTCCGTCCATGGAACGCCGATGGCGCATAACATCTCTATCGCCTACCATCGGTTAATCGTTTATAGCAACGTCCAACGGTTGAGGTCAAGGCGAAGGGGTGCCCGTGCGAGAGACGCCTTGTCCTGCATAGACCTCCTGGGTATAGGCCAATCCTGTTGACGACCTACTTTACCGATCTCTGGAGGCCGGCACGGATGTTTGCCACGTTCTTTCGACCCAAAACTCGGCAGCTTCGCCGTCGGGTTGCGATCGTTCTCGGCGGGCTCACCCTCGTCGCAGGTGGCCTTTTCGCGACGCGCGGCCTGTTCGCCGATAAAGCACGCGCCCAAGCACCTCGACCTACCGTTCCTGAACCTTCCTTCAACCCTAATCCATCGGATTATCAGTCCCGTATTGTGGCGTATTTGTACGGCAGCACGCCTGTCACACGTCACGAGCTTGGGGAATATCTCCTAGCTCGACTTGGTGCTGACAAGCTGGCCACACTTGTCAACAAACGTATCCTCGATCGCGAGTGTTGGAGCCGCGGCGTTGTGATAACGGCAGCGGAGGTTGATGCTTCCCTCGCCGCTGAAATGCGAGGATTAGCGCTAAGCCAGGCCGATTTCCTGAAAACGATCAAAGCCAAGCACAACAAGAATCTTGTCGAATTTAGGGAAGATGTCATTCGACCCCGCTTGCAAATGATGCGACTGGTCGCCTCTCGTATCACCGTCTCCCCCGACGATCTGCGCAAGGCGTTCGAGTCCATGTACGGCGAAAAGGTCGAAGGCCGTCTCATTCTCTGGCCGCGCGGTTCGGAACAGTGGGCGATCGACAATTACGCGCGACTGCGAGACAATGAGGCTGTTTTTGATGAAGCCGCTCGCAATCAAAAAACCTCGTCACTCGCTGCCGGCGCCGGAAAAATTCGTCCTATTTCTCGCTACTCGATGGAGGAGAAGATCGAGAAAGAAGCGTTTCGACTGAAACCCGGTCAAGTTAGCGAGTTGATCGAAACTCCCGAAGGCGTCGTTCTCTTCAAGTGCGACAAACGCATACCGGCCGACACCACGGTCAATTTCGAGGCGGCTCGCGAGAAGATCGCCGAGGAATTGCGCGAGCGGAAACTACAGGCTGAGATGGGTACAGCTTTTCAGGCATTGCGCGATCAAGCCAAACCGCAAATTGTGTTGAAGAAAGCCGACCGGTTGACACCCGGACCCGCACAGTCGCCTACCTCAGCAGTGGCCTATCTGGGGAGTATGGCCATCACTCGCGAGGAACTAGGCGAATTTTTGATTCAGCGATTCGGAGCCGAAAAACTGGAATTGCTCATTAACCGTCATATTCTCGATCAGGCTTGCAGCGAACGCAAAATCGACATCAGCGATGCGGCCGTGGATGCCCAGTTCGATAGCGATCTCAAAGCGATGAACATGTCGCGGCAGGTATTTGAAAAGGAAATGCTGTCGAAATGGGGTAAGAGCCTGTTGGAGTGGCGGGAAGATGTGGTCAAACCCAAAATGATGCTGTCTCAACTGGCTGCGGGCCGTGTGAAAGTCACGGAAGAAGACCTAAAGAAAGGCTATGAGGCGTACCACGGCGAGCGTATGGAATGCCGAATGATTCTGTTCTCGCCGGAACAACACAAATTTGCATTATCGCGATACATCGCACTTCGTGATGATGAGGCGGAGTTCGACCGTGCAGCACGAACGCAGGCAGTGCCCAGTCTGGCCTCGCAAGCGGGAAAAATTCCGGTCTTTGGTCGCTATGCCCTGGGTGATGAGAACCTCGAACGCGAAGCGTTTAGGCTCCAGCCCGGCGAAGTGTCGGCTCTCGTGGGGACGCCTCAAGGTCATGTCCTACTCAAGTGCGATAAACGTATCCCGCCGGACACATCCGTCACGCTCGAGCAGGTGCGCGACAAGCTAACCAAAGAAATTCTCGAAAAGAAAACCGTCGCTGAAATGCAAGTGGTTTTCGGTGAATTGAAAGCGAAAGCCAACCCGCGTCTCTTGCTCAGACAGCCAGGCACTGGGGAAGATGTAACAGCGGAAGCAAAAAAATTGTTGGAAGAAAAGTAACTCCGTCGCTCAGGCGATACACCAACAGCAAACAGCGCCAAGGAAAGAAAGGAAAAAATGACCTATCTTTCCTTGGCGTCTTTGTGTCTTGGCAGTTCATTCTCATTTGATGCTCAGGCTTCGGCGAGTTGATGTAACTCAGCCGATCACATCGAGCTTGGCCTGCTGCAAGCGAAACGGAATAACTCCATGTGTCGGGAACCGGACCTTGGCCGTTCGTGTTGCGCCGAATCCCGTCAAGTCAATTACTTCACCTTCGCCATAGGTTGCGTGCCGAACCCGCGCCCCACGCCGAATGCCGCCATCACCCGCACGCGCTGGCGCCACCGGTACATCACTCAATCCCACTTCCTCCCAGGCTTCGCGGGCTGCTTCGGTTCGAGCCGTTCGATAACTCTCGATGGCCGACGACTTGCCTGTGGTCGATAGGTCGATGTTCTCGATCAAGTGCGGCGGTAATTCGTTGAGGAACAGACTCGGCACTGCATAGAGAGTCTGGCCACGAAACTCACGCATCCGGGCGTGACTGAGATAAAGCTCCTCCCTCGCTCGCGTCATGCCCACGAAGGCCAAGCGTCGTTCCTCTTCCAGTTCGTCGGGCTTGTTCAGGCTGCGTTCGTGCGGCAAGATCCCTTGCTCAACGGCCATCAGATACACTACAGGGAACTCTAGCCCCTTGGCGGCGTGCATGGTCATGATGGAAACGACGTCCTTTTTCTGATCCCATCCGTCTTGATCTGATGACAAGGTAATGTTTTGTAGAAACTCCTCCAAAGTGTCGATGCCTTGCTCGGCGTGCATTTGTTTGGCGGCGGTGATCATTTCCTCGACGTTGGCGAGGCGGTTTTGGTCCTCGTCTTCGCCGGAATCTTTGAGCATTTTGCGAAGGCCGGAGCGTTCCAGCGTCTGACGGATCACCTCGTCGGGGGTGGCCTTGATAAACTCGGAGAGTTGGGTCATGAGGGTGCCGAACGCTCTCACGGCGGTGAGTTGTTTGCCCTTGATACCCTGGATGAATTCACCGCGATTGCATGCCTCGACCAGGGTCGATTCGCTGGTA
>RGDT01000275.1 GCA_009918525.1 Planctomycetia bacterium | reverse complement strand
GTTGCTGATCTTTTCGTGGGTGATGCCCTGATCGCGACCGTCAAAATGCGCGGACGTGAAGACACGCTTTACAAGGGCAGTGGTCGTCCCGCCTGTCCAACCGTACCCATCGTGGTCCTCGTCAACGCCGAGACTTCAGGCGGAGCCGAACTGATCGCCGCCGCGATGCAAGATCACCGCCGAGCCGACGTTTGTGGCCAACGGACACGCGGCAAAGCCAGTGTACAAACACCATTAGCCGTCGGAATCGACGGCATCGGTTTCAAGTTGACCAGCGGTACGTTTCTTCGGCCATCCGGCAAAAATCTACACCGCTCGCCGGATAGTCGATCACGCGATGATTGGGGAGTGATCCCTAACGAAGACTACCGTATCTCTCCAGAGTTATCGCGACGATATGCCGAAGAGTGGCAGCGATGGTCGCTTCGCCCGTCATGGTCGGTGGAACGGTTGGCCTTGGACGACCCAACCTTCGACGTGCAGCGCGAAGCGGCTGTTCGGATGTTGAAGAAGAAACTTGAGAAGAAGTAAGACTCCAAGAAACCGAAGTGCAGATTGCGGACGCGTGGGCAGAGCCGTCACGGACGTTTTCGGCTCTGTTCGCGTCCTCTGCTCGTCGTGCGGTCACACATCAAATTCGATGCGACGAGCGGCCAACTGCGATTGCAATCGGGCCACGATACTGGAGTGCATTTGACTGACGCGGCTTTCGCTGAGGTCCAGCGTTGCGCCAATCTCTTTCATGGTCATATCCTCGTAATAATAGAGGATGATGATAAGACGTTCGTTGCGGTTAAGCCCCTTGGTAACCAATCGCATCAAATCGTGATTTTGGATGCGATCCGTCGGATCTTCGGCTTTTTTATCCTCAAGAATATCAATTTCACGGACATCCTTATAACTGTCCGTTTCATACCATTTTTTATTTAGACTAACCTGACTTATGGCCGTGGCATCCCCTGCTTGGCGATAGTATTCTTCGACGCTCACACCGAGTTTTTCGGCCATTTCTTCGGGTCGAGGCGGACGACCGAGTTCTGCTTCCAGCGACTTGCGGGTCTCTTCCATTTTGGATGCCTTACTGCGTACGAGACGAGGCACCCAATCCATAGTGCGCAACTCGTCGAGCATCGCGCCGCGAATACGCGGGACGCAATAAGTTTCAAACTTTACTCCGCGTGATAGATCAAAATGTTCGATGGCATCCATCAGACCAAAAATTCCGGAGCTGATGAGGTCATCGAGATCTACCCCGTCAGGCAATCGTGCCCAGATACGCTCGGCGTTGTACTTCACGAGCGACAGATAGCGTTCGACTAGTTGATTCCGCAACAGCTTCGCTGGTTCGGACTCTTTGTCGATTTCGCGCTCGCGAACGTAATCTCGCCAAACCTGACTGTAATCGACCTCGATGTGTGCTACCATCGATCCCCTCCCTGCTGGTCGTAACCGGCATGACGGTAGCACCGAACCTCTCCCGTAAGTTGGAGCATCCTTCTCCAACCCCCCTACAGGAGCGGTTCCCCCCGTGCCAACCGCGCAATCTATTTCCGACTAACGACCTATATCGACAACAATTGACTCACCGCTGGAACAAAAGACCGGAAAAACCGGCTTAGACGAAGCATCTGAAACAAAACGCACCCTCCCCAGGGCTGTTTCGCTCAAAACATCAAAAGTCGGTGAGAGAGCGGGCATATAAGCCGGAGCAAGCCAACTGTCAAGCGGATTCACGATGATTCGCTCTTCATTTTGATGCGTCGCAAATTACATGAATTATTTTTCTTGAAAAGGATACATGCCCACGATGCCTTATTTTTCGAGATGGATGCCGTCACATTCGGCACATCCTGACAAAGTTGTCGTATCTTCGACCAGCATCGGTCCCGTAAGCTCTGGGATTTGGCCCGCAGTTAGCATAAAAAGTAAAAATAAGGGGAGGGCCGGCGTCATGGTCACGTGGATGCCATTCCTGCTAGTGGCGGGTCAAACCAGTATCGAGTCCACCGCACCACGAGCCGTGGAACGACGGACAGATGCGGTGCTTCGCTGGAATGAAGAAGCCCTGGAGACGATCCGCCAGACCCGCACAGTTCCGCCAAAGGCCGCTCGGGCTTTGGCGTTAATGCACGCGGCGATTTATGACTCGACCAATACCATCTACCAGACTCACACCTCCTATCGTGTGGGTTTACGGGCCGTCGCCGAAATCGACGCAATCGCTGCTACCTGTTCAGCGGCTGAACACGTTATGAGCGAAATTTTTCCATCGCGTACTCGTCACTTCCGCTCGGTTCGCGATGACCTGCTTGCACTGTTGGCCGATGGCCCAGCCCAGAAACGTGGGATAGAACTAGGGTTGCATGTAGCCAAACAGATAATGCACGAACGCAAAGACGATTTCGGTACAGGTGACTACCTGACGCCTGCTGCCGTGGGCATCTGGCGACCGACCCCGCCAACGAACTCCCCTGCGTTATTACCAAATTGGGGGAATCTGCGTCCGTTTGCTATCAGCGATAAGAAGGCGTTCCGGCCCGTCGATCCACCTGAGCTAACCAGCGAGCAGTATGCAAAAGAATTTCATCAGGTCAAATCGTTAGGAGCCATCGACAGCGGAAGCCGAACCGCCGACCAGACACTGATTGCGCTCTTCTGGGATGATGGCGTCGGTACATGCACACCACCGGGCCACTGGAACCTCATCGCTCGGGAGGTATCGCAAATGCGCAAGTTGACGCTTGCTGAAAATGCCCGTCTTTTCGCGCTTCTCAATCTTGCCCTGGCGGATGCGAGCCTTTGTTGCTGGGACTGCAAGTATCGTTTCAAGTTTTGGCGTCCGATTACTGCCATCCATCAGGCCGACCGCGACGCCAATGACGCCACGGTCAAAGATCCCAAGTGGAAGCCGTTACTCGTCACGCCTCCTTTTCCCTCCTACACGTCCGGTCATAGTACGTTCAGCGGAGCGGCTTCCGCTATTCTGGCTGGCTATTTCAAGGACGATGCGATCGCGTTCTCTATCGGGTCTGACGGCCTTGTTGCCCATCGTCGTCATTACAAAGGATTCCGCGAGGCGGGTGAAGAGGCGGGGATGAGCCGAATCTATGGCGGTATCCATTTCGAGTGCGATAATCAGGAAGGGTTGAAAATCGGCCGGGCCATTGCAGAGGAAATCCTTCGTAAGCGGCTTGTGCCTGTTGGCGATTCGGGGCGTCGAGCGGTAAGCCCAGCAGCTCCCCGTCGCATTGGGTACGCTTCTGGGAGAAGAGAGGAACCCCCCTTCTACACTGTCCCCGTCGAGCACCATGCTGTTACGTTCGTTTCCCCTGAGCGATTCCGGGGGGAAACCGGGGAAGCCTCCCTTTATCCCCGGTCCCTCCTACTCCCGTGTCGAGGCCGTTCATGACTTCATACCGCCGCGCTCCGGAAGGCTCTCTTCTGGGCCAGCAGGACTTGTATTTGTTCAACGAGGGTAGCCACCTTCGGCTCTATGATGTTCTCGGAGCGCAACTCATCGACCGCGATGGACTGCGTGGCGTTCATTTTGCCGTTTGGGCACCGTCAGCGGATTATGTGTCGGTCATCGCCGATTTCAATGACTGGAACAACGCGGCCCATCCGCTCAAGCCGCGCGAAACATCGGGTATTTGGGAAGGGTTCATTCCGGGGGTCGCGCCGGGCGCCTGTTATAAATATTACATCTCTAATTCTTCGGGTTTTAGGGGCGAAAAAGCCGACCCGTTCGGCTTCCGCCATGAGGTCCCCCCTTGTACTGCGAGCATCGTCTGGCATCTGGATTATGAATGGGGCGATACCGAATGGATGACCCATCGCGCCACTCGCAATGCAACCGCCGCGCCTCAGTCGATCTACGAGATGCACTTTGGTTCCTGGAAACGTGTCTGGGAAGAAAATGGCCGTTCGCTTTCCTACCGCGAGGCGGCTGATCAACTGGCCGAATATCTGAATCACATGGGCTTTACCCATGTAGAATTTATGCCGCTCACCGAACATCCCTTCGCCGGGTCATGGGGCTACCAAACAACAGGCTATTTTGCTCCAACCAGCCGCTATGGAACGCCTCAAGATTTGATGGTTCTCATCGATGTGCTGCATCGCGCGGGAATTGGCGTTATCCTCGACTGGGTGCCGTCGCACTTTCCCAATGACGGACACGGCCTGGCATATTTCGATGGAACCCATTTATTCGAACATTCCGACCCGCGTCAGGGGTTTCATCCCGATTGGAAAAGTTGCATCTTTAACTACGGTCGGCACGAGGTTCGGTCGTTTCTGCTTTCTAGTGCCCTGTTTTGGTTCGACAAATACCACATTGACGGTATTCGCGTCGATGCTGTCGCTTCGATGCTCTATCTCGATTATTCTCGCTCCGAGGGCCAATGGATTCCCAATCAGTTCGGAGGACGCGAAAATCTGGAAGCCATAAGCCTGCTACGTCGCCTAAATACCGAAGTCTATGGGCATTTCCCTGGCGTGCAGACCTACGCCGAGGAATCAACGGCCTGGCCGATGGTGTCGCGGCCGGTGTATCTGGGCGGATTGGGCTTTGGGTTGAAGTGGGATATGGGATGGATGCACGACACGTTAAAGTTTTTGCATCGCGAACCGATCTACCGTCACTATCACTGGGGCGAGATCACCTTTCGTATGATCTATGCGTATCACGAAAATTATGCCTTACCCTTGAGTCATGACGAGGTCGTCCACGGTAAAGGATCGTTGTTGTCCAAGATGCCCGGTGACGCATGGCAACAATTCGCCAATCTGCGGTTGCTGTATGGCTATCAGTGGACGCAACCGGGAAAAAAGCTGTTGTTTATGGGAGGCGAATTTGGCCAGGGACGCGAATGGAACCACGACGACGCCGTCGATTGGCACTTGTTAGAGATTGAGTGGCATCGCGGGATATTGAATTGGGTGCGCGACTTGAACCGCGCCTACCGAACCGAGCGAGCATTGTACGAAGGAGACACAGTCCCGTTCGGATTCGAGTGGATTGATTGCAATGACGCCTCGGATAGCGTGTTATCGTTTTTGCGGAAAACCGGCGATGGTAGTGAGGTCATTTTGGTTGTAGTGAATTTTACACCCCAGACGCGGGCGAGTTACCGTGTCGGCGTGCCTTTTGGTGGAGCGTGGGAAGAATTGCTCAACAGCGATTCAAAA
>RGDT01000274.1 GCA_009918525.1 Planctomycetia bacterium | reverse complement strand
TCAGCGAGTTTAGCTGCCCCGAACATCGCAGGTAACGATAATAAGATACCGATCAGCCCTACAAAGAACGCTTGGGTCAAGACCAGTCGAGACATTCGCCAGCGTGGAATCCCTAATGCGCGAAGGACCGCAAACTCTCGCAAACTCGCCGCCGTTGCCGCGTATAGGGTTTGACTCGTCACGACCGCCCCGACCAGCAACCCCAAAGCAGCAGCATAGCCTAGAGCGATTCCCGCCTTCGTTTTCAAAAGCCAGTGCATCTGACTTTTGCACGAAAAGTCGTAAGCAGTGAAGGCTGTGATCGTGCCGGCATCCTTGTTGGAAGATGGTTCGGGCTGACGAACCGATTCGGACGTGTCACGCATTCCATAGACAAATTGGTAAAGAGTACGACTGCTAAGCAAAGTCGGGCCGTTCACGGGGACTTTCGCCCCGTATTCCTGCTGAAGCCGCTGAGCGACAATGCCCGCGTCTTCAGGACGTTGGGTCTTACCAAGGATGTAGGTTACCTGGTCGGGTGGATAACGTAATAGTTGGCGAGCGGTATTGATCGAGCAGAAAACGTAAGGCCCTGCGAGGCTTTTCACCCCTTCCGTGAAGCCGACCACTTTGACCCGAACGCCAATGACTTCAGCCACGTCGCCTTCTTTGGTGACACCCAGACGTTT
The DNA here is from genome assembly GCA_009918525.1 of Planctomycetia bacterium. Lineage (GTDB taxonomy): Bacteria > Planctomycetota > Planctomycetia > Gemmatales > Gemmataceae > RGDT01. The sequence goes on along the minus strand of RGDT01000274.1, from coordinate 4,522 downwards.
CATGTCGGATCGGTCGATCACAACAGAATTAGGCTCGGTCAACAAATCTAATAATTTAGGCTTGTTAGGTTTGCTCGATTCAGGTTTCAGAGCGTTGATTGCTCCCAAAGAATCCGGGCTGAGACGAGAACCGATGACCATACACAATTCGGTAGCGCCGTTGGCTTTTTCCCATTTCGAGAAACCTTGCAAATAAATTTCGCAGCGTTCAATCTCGGGCTGTGCTGCCATGCGGGCGATGTACCCTTCGCGAATGGGACGACCCAGATCGACCGCTTCAACATTGGGCGCACCCATCCACACGTTGGCACTTCCGCGGTCAACAGGCATCGACGACACGGAAAACATACCCATCAACAATCCACATTGCAGGGCGATCAACAATGCAGAAAAACCAACTGCTAACACACCCGGAAGATACCGTTGGCGATCGTGCCAGAGTGTGGAAATGGCGTAGGACATGTTAACTCGCTCCTACCAGAGAGGCGGTCCGGCGCGGTGTTCCACCGGCGAGGCTGGACAAATCGCACAGGCTTCCATCAATGTACGTGTGATGCCATAATTGCGTCGCTAAAATGCCGACTAGGGCCATTTCAATCGACACCCGCTTCAGGCTCCATGTACTCAACGCTTTGAACCCGGTACGCCATTTATGAACCTCTTCGGCAACGAAGTAACCAGTTTTCGCCAACGATTCGCGACTGAGCAATTGATCGACGAATGGCGGGGCAGTGTCGAGATGGAAGCTATCGAACGGAGCGCGGAACATCGCCTTTTTCCGCCACGCGATCGACGAAGGCAACCACTTCTCTGCCACTCGCCTTAATAGATACTTGTCTCGCAGTCCTTTGAACTTGAACTGCGGGTGAACCTTGGCCAGATAGCCGAACACCTGCTCATCGAGGAAGGGATAGCGGGTTTCGACCGAGGAATTCATCGCCACTCGGTCCCCCTTGGCATTGAGCAGTAGACCAGGCAGATGTACGCGACCGCTAACGCACAACTCCCTATTCAGCGGATGCCATCGCTTCATCCGCTCCGGCTCGAATCCCAATTCTTCCAGCGGTACAACGTCCGCCAGTTCTCGTTTCATTTCTTCGGTGAAGAACCGCGCCTTGGTCATCCCGACCAGGCCGTAAATGTCTACCCACCCATTGTGCCCGCCGACAGCGTTTTGACTGCGTTGGATGGTGTTCCAACTAAACGATGGTGCGCCCGATGCCCAGATGCCGAACCGCCGCAACCACTGCGACATTGGCAACCCGAACACGTCCAGGTAACCCAAGGCCCGATTGAACTTGTGCCACGGATAGCCGGCAAGCCATTCGTCAGCCCCTTCGCCTGTCAGGGCGACCTTATAGCCTTGAGAGTGTACCTCGCGAGCCAGCATCAACAGAGCGGCACACGATGTGTCGATTACTGGCCCCTCAGCGGCTCGAATCAGCTCCGGGTAGGTGTTCAACACCTCATCGGCTCCGACGGGAACCACGCTCGGCTTGCAGCCGACGTGACGAGCTACAACATTAGCCTCAGCAGTTTCGTCCAGTTCCTTCGTTTTGATTTGGATGGTGAACGACGGAATAGGCCGCCCCATCACCTTGCTCGCCATTGCCACCACGAGACTGCTATCGACTCCACCGGATAAATATGACACGACCGGCACATCGGCACGGAGCCGACGATCAACCGCAGCGAGCAGTGTTTCCTCGAACTCGCGGGTCAGTATCTCAACATCGCGGTTATCTTCCTGTCCCTGGTCAGGGAAATCGAGCCGCCAATAGGTCTTTTCCTCGATACGTGGCGGATCGAGACGAATGTCAAGAAAATGACCAGGCGTCAGAAGGTGTATACCTTTGAAACAGGTCATCGGGCCGGGCAGTGAGAAAAACGTGAACAGGTGGTTGATACCACGCGGCTCGGGACGGGCTTCAATCATCCCGCTAGCGAGAATAGCCTTCATCTCGGAGCCGAACAGCAACCAATCGCCGGTACGTGCGGTGAACAATGGGCAGATGCCGAAACGATCGCGACCCAGCACGATACGTTGTCGCTTTTGGTCGTATACGGCAATGGCGAATTGCCCCTTGAGGTGATCCCACATGCCGTCTTGGTGGTCTTCCCACAGGTGGACGATGTTTTCTGTGTCGGCGTGGGTGCGGAAGACGTGACCTCGTGATTCCAACTTAGCTCGTAATTCGGGGTAGTCGAACAATTCGCCATTGAAGACCGTGATGACGCTACCATCCTCGTTGCGAATCGGTTGACGACCGTCCGCGAGACCGACGATACTCAAACGGCGATTAGCTAGACCGATGCCGGGAGCCTCGAAGTAGCCGTCCTCGTCCGGGCCACGGTGGAGGATTGCGTCAGCCATCGCCCGCAAAGCGCCGGAGGGCAAAGGACGACGCTGGCCTGATAAGTCGATGATTCCCGCGATTCCACACATAAAAACAAGTCCTTCACTATTCGCTATAGTAGATTCTACAAGTCGCTTATCACGCTGGTCAGATACCAGCGTACAACTTCTTCACCTGTCTCTGGATGCGCCACTCCGTGAAGCGAGGCAACCAACGATGGAACCACAAAATCCAGCGAGCTTCCCACCCCACCACGACCTCTGTCCGGTTCGACTTCAGTGAGGTCAAAATCGTGTCGGCCACCACTTCCGGGCGCTGACCCTTGTCGAACTCGATCTTCATGCGTCCTTCATTTCGCAACATGTTGTCGTGAAGTCCGGAGCGAGTCAGGCCGGGAATAATCAACAAAATGTCGATGTCGAACCGAGCCAACTCGCCTCGTAGCGACTCCGTCAGGCCGCATAAAGCGAACTTACTGGCACTATATTCGCTCCAAGCGGGCATTCCCCGGCGTCCGGTCATGCTCGACACATTCACGATGGCCGGCTGATTACCTTGGGTAAGAATGGGGATGGCCGAGCGCATCAATTCAGCAGGGGCAAAGAAATTCGTTTCCATGATCTGACGCACAATCGCTTCGGAACTAGTGCTAAAATGGCCGAAGCTTGCTACACCGGCGTTGTTCACGAGGACATCCAGGCCGTCATAACGGTCGGCAGCCGTTCGCAACAGACGGAGGCGATCTTCGTCGCGGGTCACATCCGCGACAATCGGGCAGACCTCGGTGCCCATCGGTAGGCTACTTTGGAGGTCCGCTAACTTGTCAGCGGAACGCGAAACAACAGCTAAACGTGCCCCAGCGGCGGCAGCTTTCTGAGCCAATGCTCGTCCTATACCGCTGGAAGCTCCCGTTATCAGTATCCGGCTCCCCTGGATTTTTCGTCTCATCGCATTAGCCTCTCAAAATGCTCATCTATCTATTCCTATTCAATCTACCTAAATTTACACATCGTGAAGTAAAATAGTGAAGACGGCCTCAAGTGAAACGGGCGAACGGCTTGTAACGGGGTCGATTTAACAAGCACGATCGCCATAGACGATTAGAATGGCATTGTCGAAACGGTCGGACACTTGAGATCAGCCGACATGTTATTATACGCTTCAGAGCCTGGCGCGGAAAGCGTACGGCTTCCGCGGTGGAGAATCCTCGTAGTCAATTGGTATTTCTAATGACAAGTGTTGTAGACGACGTTTCCCCTCTAAAGAGGACGCGGTCCAACCTGTGCAGCTGCTCTATCGCCAACTACGACCGACTCGGCCTCCCATCTCGCGTAGGTAGGCAGCCGTCGCCGAGCTGACACCCATGTCTGCCGCCGAGCCGAGTGAGGCGGCGTCCATTCCCGTCAGAACGGTAAAGAACGTGCAGGCAGCCAGATAGGTGCCTTCGAGGGATGGATGACTGCCGTCGCTGTCGTACAAGTTAATATCTGGACGCTGCATCATGACATTTTGTCGAGCGATACCGACAGGGCACAGACCCGCGCCCAAGGAACGAGCCAGATCGTGATAAGCGGCGGTTAACTGGGTTTGCGTTTCGGGTAAGAACGCCCGGCACCACGTCATGTAGAATACGGTTCGTCCACCACTCTTTTTCACGTCTTCGTCGAGTAGTCGTCCATAGCGTTCCATTAGAAACCGGGCGATGATCGGCCTCATGCTCTGTTCCTGTAGAACGACTACATCCCACGTCGAGCCGGTGATCCGGCCGCGAACAGCGGAATCGTTGTAATAGTCCTGGAGCGTGCCGCCGCCGAACCCAGCGAAACTGACCGAGGCGCGAACGCCGGCCAGGTTGCACAAGGTCTGTATGAAGGTGTAGATTGTGGCGAAGAGGGTGCTGTCGGTTTGATCACATACATGAGAACAGATTCCCCACGAAGCTCGCCGGAAGCGATCAAGGAGGCAAGAGACTGGATCAAAAAGCAGTTTGGCGATGAGTACCTGCCCAAGACTGCGAATACGTATCAAGGTAAACGGGCTGCCCAGGATGCGCATGAGGGGATTAGACCTACAAGCGTCGCCAGACGTCCCGAGGATATCAAACGTTATCTATCAATCGACGAATTCAAGCTTTACCAACTCATTTATCGTAGATTTTTAGCTTC
>RGDT01000273.1 GCA_009918525.1 Planctomycetia bacterium | reverse complement strand
GCGAGAGCCGGTGATATACCCGAGTTGTCGTTAGTTGGAGGGTGGAATGTCTGGGATGTCGAGGCGATCGATAACCTCCAACCAACGCTCCGGGGATTGATAGCGGAGCGATTGCAGCAAACTGAAGATCGGCGACGCGACAGGCCAACTGGAGCGTCCGAAGTACATGTCTTGGTATTTCTCAGCGACCCAAGAAGTGACATCTTCGACGGTAAAGGGAAGGAACAATCGTTCGCCGTCGGGGTGAGGAGGAGTAAAACTGCGAAGTTGCTTGGCAGTCGCATCCACACGGATCTCGCCAAACAGAAACGGGAAGCGAGTTTTCATCCAGCGTCCCAGGCCGAAGAAGCAGACATCCTGAATGAGAGATTCCGGCAGCAGTCCCAGGCACTCTTCTTTGGCTTCGCGAAGGGCGTTGTGAAACGGGTCGTAGGTGCCGTCGGGGGTCAGGTCTTCGGGTTGACCATCGCCGCTGACCGCTGGTTGAAAGCCTCCCGCGAGTACGGCCGTCCGCACGCCGCGCTGGACGTAGCAAATCTGGTTATCGCGGGTGATAACGCTCATGTTCACGGCCATCGGGTTGGACAAGCGGCAATCGAGCAGGTTGTTGATGGGTGCGGCATGAGTTTGGCCGATGGTAAGTCCCTCCGGCAAGCGTTCGTCGGTCTTGGCGTTGGTGACGGCAGTGTGGTAGTACCAAGTCCAGCCAAGGGTGAGGCGTAGGGGAATGTTCGCCATGCCTCCTGCCGGGTTGGATGACGCCCACGTCACGGCATTGAGCCGGACTTGCCGGTTGTTCACGAACAGCTTCCCTTGTGCGTCGCACTCGGCTTTGCGCTTCGGCAAATAAATATCCGCAAAAGTTTGCACATCGGGCGGCAAATGGTAAAGCCGCGAATCGTCGGAAGGCAGGCCGGGACCGTCACAGATGATGTCACCCGGACGAAATCGCGTCACACCGTCGCCACCAACGAAGACATGAACCGGCATCTTCACATCGCCGACGAACTGGGGTGGGAAAGTGTGGGGAGTAACTCCGAGGTGTTGAAGCAAGCGATTCTCGGCTTCTTTCGGCTGAGTCACATAATCGAACAGCTGATAGCGGCCAAGATATTCGTGGAGGTTTTTCCAATCGCACGCTTCGGCGAGTACGGGGATGATCTTGCCCTTGTAGCGAGGGTCGGTCATCGCCGTATCAACTTCCCACTTCACCCACTCGGAGTGCAAGGCGGCATCGGAAAGCACGAGAATAAACCAGTCACACTGAATCAGTGCCTGTTCGAGCCCTTCCTTGAAGTAACCACCGGGCATATGCCGCGGTGCATACCAAGTCGTTATGTAATGGTCCCGCAACCGTTCCACAAGGGTGTCAGTGAACTTGGCGTCCTTCGTGGAGTGGCTGATAAACACGCGAGCGTGAGCTATTGGCATTTGTCAATCCTCTAAAAAGTGACTGTCGTAGTCGAGAAATACGTACAAAGTGGGGAAGTGTTTCTTGAGTTCCGAGTAAACGCGGCCAACGACGCCTTCGCTGTCGGTCGGTCGGGTGGGAGATGCAGATCATGGATGCGACCCCAGTTCCTGAGCAGTCAAATACGTGACAAGTTCCATGCAATCATTCTGAAACCTGGGATATGGATCATTCCACTCGTCGTAGCAAGTCTGAATTTGAAATGTAAATGAGGGATAGCCAATCGTCTGGCTAGTATTGGTTATTCGGATCTTAAGTAATCTCGTTCCTTCCGTTTTACAGCGTTTCAGAATGTCATCGTGCGGGCTGAGCAAAGCAATCACGACCTGCGTGCTGCGAAGCCCATCGGCGATCTGTTCTTCCCATTCCTTTCCTGCCCGAATTTCGTGGGTATCCTGCCAGACTTCGTAACCGCGGTTTTTCAGGTCGGCACGCAAACGATTGGCCAAGTCAGACGCATCACGTCGGCCATAGCTCAGAAAGAGACGCTGGGGTGTTTTGGGTTCGGCCATGGTTGGAGTTCTCCTGCGAGGCTCAAAAACAGTCCAAGGCTCACGTTCAGTGGTAGGCCGTGGTGGGCTTCCAGGCGGCAGACTGCGATGGCATCGAGCCGTTTGATCATGGGATCGCGAACGATCTTGTCCATGGTGGAAGGCGAAGGCCCGGAGCGCAACAGATACATCGAATAGGGGGTCAAGATGCTGGCAACGAGTGATCAACATAGACTCATATAATACTTATTGTACGCGCTGGGCGAATCACGTTCAACACTGGGCACAGCGCAACATCGAGAACCCCGCGGCTCTGTGCGGGCCGCAGAAGTTATCGCCCGCTCGGGTTTCGTTCGTTTGGTAGACTAACCGTTGTAGTAGAATAGAGCTATTGGGTGTTATTGTGGATCCGAGTGATGATGTCGGATTGTTGGCTGTCCGATCAAACAATGTGCGTATGCGTTCACGGACAGTCGAGAAGGTGCTCAGGCTGGTTTATGATCGCCCAAGGCTCGTCGGGACAGGGTTATACTCCACCGAGAGGCCAGAGGCTGAGTCGTCGGCCCAGACGCCCAGACTTCCACCTAAATTCCTATTGCCAATCGCAAAAACGGGACTAGAATGGTGGAATAAGCCCCGCTAGCTCAACTGGCAGAGCAGCTGACTCTTAATCAGCGGGTTGTAGGTTCGAGTCCTACGCGGGGCATTACAGAAGTGCAACAAGGCCAGCGATTTGCGTCGCTGGCCTTGTTGCTTTCCCGAAACACCGCCCCAGAATAACGCCCCAGAATGACGCGACGGCCAGGGAGTGGACGGCTGGTCAGCCCGCTGCGGCTTCCGCCGGTTTCTCGGGCAGCAGGACGCCCGCCAGCTTCTGGAGGAGTTCCGCCTCCTTGAAGGCCGTGGCGCTGTCGAGGTAGTGCCGGGCTGTCTCCGGATCGACGCCCAGAGCCTCGGCGGTCGCGTCCACGGACTGCTTGGCGGCGGCGACGAGCGGGCAGTTCCCCAAGTAAAATGGACAGAAAGCTAAGGGTTATGTCAATAATGCGGAACCGGCCGAGTGGACTGCGTGGTCGTTACAAGATAGACCGACTTCGAGACAGGCGGTCTAATCCGAAGCGCAAGCGTGTCGTCACGCTGAACTAAGCTGCTAGGCTCGCCGCGGTTCGGCCAGGCCATAAGAACTGGCTGAACTGGACCGCCTCAAAGAAATCAGCCTCCATTCCGCTCGGTTCTTCAGGCCGATTGACGAACGGTCGTCGATGAGAGATGATCGAAGTATGAGATTCGTCATTGACGCTTACAACCTGTTATTCGCAATCGGCCGGCTCACGCCTCGCTCGGGTAAAGATGCGCTCGTTGGGGCGCGGCAATGGCTCATGTCTCGTACTCGCCATGCCCATCAAGATGCGGACAAAGTGATTGTTGTCTTCGACGGTAAATCTGGTTCGGGAGCCAAACCTACGGGAGCCATTTTTTCCGGCCCCCAGGAGGCAGACGACATCATTGAAGATACGATTCGTCGCGAGACGGTTCCCGGTCGCTTGACCGTTGTGTCCGACGATCTACGTCTACGTGAAGCTGCGCGTCGTAAAGGTTGCGTTGTACTGCGTTGTCTGGATTATGCCGAACAGTATCTGCTAGCCGATCCGTCTACCCCAACCGCACCCGAAGAAAGTTGCTCGACCGCACCACCCCCAGGGGACGAACGTCAGACCTATCTCGACCTGTTCAAACACCTCGACGATGACCCGGAACTAGGCGATCCGTATTAATAGCTGTAGTTAGATAGTCTTCTTAATCTAAGTTGCCCCTATGATTCAACCGTGACGTGAGTGTTATCTCATGATTCTGTTTTTACTCTTTGCCGTCGCACCGTCACACACTGCCCTAGCGCCGGAGCCGACGCCCGGACTGTTAGCCCGTGAAATCGGACCTGCTACGATGGGGGGCCGTATCCCATCTCTGGATGTTGTAGAGAGCGACTCGCATATCCAATACGTAGCCACGGCAGGGAGTGGTGTCTGGAAAACAACGGACGACGGCCGATCGTGGAAGTGCGTTTTTGAGGGTCAACCGAACCCCTCGATAGGTGCGGTAGCTGTGGCCCCGTCGGCGTCTAATGTTGTGTACGTCGGCACCGGAGAGGGGAACATCCGCAATAGCGTGTCGTGGGGGAATGGCGTGTTCGTCTCTCGCGATTCCGGGGCGACTTGGACCCACGTTGGATTGGTCGAAACTCACCACATTGCCCGCATCGCAGTCCATCCCAATAACGCTGATACTGCATTTGTCGCAGCACTGGGGCGGGCCTGGGGAGCCAACCCCGAACGGGGATTGTTCCGCACCCGAAATGGAGGCAAGAACTGGGAACACGTCCTTAAACTTGACAGCGACACCGGTTGCGTCGATGTCGTTATTGATCCGAGCGATCCGAACTATGTCTACGCCGCTGCCTACCGCGTGCGACGTGGGCCATTCTCCGGCGGGAATCCGGCGGTGCAGTTTGGACCGTTAGCGGGTATCTATCGCAGTCGTGACGGCGGGGCGACGTTCGTAAAGTTGCAAAACGGCCTGCCGACTCGCGATTATGGTCGTGTCGGGTTAACGGTTTATCGCAAGAACCCCAAGGTGCTTTTCGCGGTCGTACAGACCGATCAAACCAGTACGGTCAATCTTCCCGGACAGGCCGCCACACCAGCGGGCAAGCCAGTCGGGTCTGTCGATCGCGGAGGCATATTCCGAAGTGACGATCGAGGCGATACGTGGACTAAAATCAATGATCTTGTGCCGCGCCCTTTCTACTTCGGAAAGATTCGCGTCGATCCGACCGACGAACGCAAGTTATGGGTTTTGGGCATTCCGCTGAATTTCTCTCGCGACGCCGGCCGCACCTTCATCAATGGAGGCGGGGTCAACGTCCACGTCGATCATCACGCCCTGTGGATCAACCCCCAAGACCCCAATCACCTCATCCTCGGGAATGATGGCGGTTTGTATTACTCGCGAACACAAGGCGCGAAATGGACTCCTATACGTAATTTGCCCATTTCGCAAACATGAATAAAACGATCCATGTTCCGCACGCGAAGGCCAACAAGCGCCAGCCGTGTGAAAAATCGCGCGCAATGCGAAACCCTGAAATGAGTGCCCAAACAAACGATGCAACCGGCACAAGCGGCTTCATTTTTCGCAAACTCTGCGCAACGGCCTCACGCCGTCTTCATGGCAGAGGCATGGACAAAGGTTTCGTCGATC
>RGDT01000272.1 GCA_009918525.1 Planctomycetia bacterium | reverse complement strand
TTGTGGCGATTGAGCGTGCCGGCAAACACCCGGAATTCGATCACTCCATGGGAGAAGAGCTTTTTGAAATTGATCATCCCGCGTCCGCATCGATTGGCTGCGTCGGCTTTCCTGACTGGGTTGCTGTTGCGCTCCATCTGGCGGACGAGAGTTCCCACGTCATCGCCAAGCGTGTGACTGTAGCGATTCAGGTGGCGTCCCGTGCCCGTTTGCCCGTAGAGGCTCATGGCATGCCAACGGGCGATGTGAGCGAGCTTGCGGCCAAATTCGCTCATGGCTTGCGGGTCATCCGTGCCGATGATCGATTTGACTCCGACGGTGATGTGGCATCCACACGAGGCGTTCACGTTCGCCCCGATGGCATTGGCCCATTCGACAAATTGAAGGAGATGTTCGACACCCTCGCTGCCCGACAAGATGGGTGAAACAAATTCACAGGCCAGTCGGCCAGGGCGGGTAATGATGGAGCCATCGCGCTCGGCTTTCCAATGGGCACCGTGAAAGGTGGGCGCGGTAAGCGGGATGCCAGTGTTCATCTCAGTGCCAGAGCGCACGGTGGTGCCAACATGATAGGCACCAACAACGACGTTGGATGTGACAGGGATGGTGGTTTCGAGTTCGACGCCGAAGGTGATGATTTCGGCTTTGGGATCATGTGCTTTCATTTGTGGATCTAGTAGGATTGTGAGGCCGGTGAGGGCAGGAGTGCCCGCGTTCCGACATCATCCTTCCTGCCAGTTAACCGCGTCGTTTGTCGCGCACCATCCGCACGCCAATTCGCACCATATTTTTCGGCCATTTTTACCCGTTAGATGCCGTTGGCATGCGGATTGAACGGGGTATTGACAAACTACCCGTAATACCGTATCTACGGTGCATGAAAACAACGATTGAATTGCCTGATCAACTCGCACGGGAAGCAAAACTTTTCGCCGCCGAGCGCGGGACCACTTTGCGCGCCCTGGTGCTCCAAGGACTCGAACATGTCATCAAAGAAAAGCAGGTCAGCGCGAAGAATCGTGCCAAGAACCTCTTCGCTGCCATGGATCAGGCTACGGGGATTACTGCTGGCAAACGCCTCAATCGTTCTGAATCTCATGCACGCTGAATATTTTCTCGATACCAATATTCTGCTCTATGCGGCATCCAGCGCCAAATCCGAGCAAAGCAAGCGCCTCAAAGCCAGGGAGCTGCTGATGGAAGATGGTGCAAGTCTTTCCGTGCAGGTGCTTGCTGAATTTTACGTGAACGCCACGAGCAAATTCAAACTGCCTCACGACAAAGTGGTGCGCATGATTGAGGCGCTCGACTCGTATCCCATTCTCGCAGTCAGTGAAGATGTGTTCTGGGCGGCATTGCAAATCAAGGAGCGCTACAAGCTATCTTACTGGGATTCAGCAATCATGGCAGCTGCCGTGCAACTCGGATGCCATACCGTGTATTCGGAAGATCTGAACCATGGACAGATGTATGCCGGTGTGCGCGTCATCAATCCTTTTGCCGTTTGAGGCTGATGGTCTCACCCACTTTAATGCCGCGTAATCAGGCGTGAGGGCACACGACCCCCTGACAAGGTATGGCGATAGAGTCAGCCCTCACATGCACATTCCGCATATGTTAGACTTCCATTTGACGTATTTTCACGCCGTTGGCATGCGGATTGTACAGCCGCAGTATCAGTATTCAGAGGGCAGCATAATCGTCGTGATGCTGCGGTCATGCTCGGTGATGATGTAGAGGCGGTCGCCAGCATCAGTGACATAGCAGCTTAGCAGCCTGGTGCCGTGAACGAGTGCTTGTTCGTTCGCTTCTTTGTCTTCGGCGCACAGCGCTTCTCCCCAATCGCCGCAGTGGTGGCGGCGGAGGTATTTCGTCAGGTCCACGTTCAGCGCGAGCGCACCGGGAGTGGCGTAGGTTTTCCCAATCGGGAAGCGGGGTTGCATCAGGTGTATGCCCATGGGATCTCAGTGGTTGGTGGTTTATCAGGAATCGATCAGGTTGTCGAACAGTCCAGGAATGAATGGATTGAGCGCCTCCTGTTCGGCTTTGAAAAATTCGGCTTTCGTCTTGCCCATCTTGCGGCCCTGCGGAGTGTGGCAGTCGTAGGCGTAATCCGGGATCGGGATGTATTCGCCCGCCGCTTCGAGTTCATCGGTCAGGGTTTCAGGGTCCAAGCCAGCCTGCTGGTCATAGACGAAGTTTTGCAGGTGATCGGGATCGCGGCTCTTTTTTGCGAGGCAAAGCAGGATCACCGCCTTGGAAATGAAGATGCGGCCCTTGGGTGCCTTCGCCGGGCTGTTGCGGTTGATCTCGGTGTAGCTGTCGTGCAGCGCCTTGACCTCCGCCGTGAGGATGCCCCAGCAGTCCTCCGCACTCACGGTGAGCAGACGCCGCCAGACATACTGGCCAAATCCGCTCGCCCAAAGTTCGAGTGCCCAATAACCGGCCAGCTTTGCGTCACCCCGCCGGATCGCCTTCTGCATTGCGCTCGACACTCCAGGGAAGGAGTATCCGCGTGTGGTGTGTAAGTGATAACTCATCGTCTGCTATAATGTCAGTTTGGCACACGAGGTGAAAGCAGTATTGGACGCCATTTATCACAGCTTCACCGATTGCCGACGTGGTGCGTCCATGGCGACGCGGTCCTGGCTCTTGTAGGTTTCAAGACGGATGTGGGCTTTCCACTTGCGCTTGAGGTATCGCTTCTCGGTGGCGATGCGTTCCTCGCTTCGGAACAGGCTGTTGCCGCCGAGGTTCTTGTCGCGCTCTTGGACAAAGCAGAATCGCGCTTCATTCCAAACAAGCCGGTTGTCCATCAACTCTTGCAGCGTGGCGTCGATGTCACACTTGCATTTGAGCAGTTCATCCCACTTCGGCACGCCGCCCTTTTCATCACGCACCACACCCGACCGCTCCGCCGACCCAGTGGTTCACACCAAAGGGATCGTTGCGCTGCAATAGCCGCGGATCGCTCCGCTGGTGCCAGCCGAACAATCGTGCCCCGGCCCCACGCGCACACCACGCTGAGTTTTCGAGCATGGCGATGGTCTCGGCGATGGACAGTTTCCGGCATCGCAGGCTGACCATGCAGACGCACGCGGAAATATCGTCATTGAGCACGTGCTTCCCGCCAAAATCGCATCGGGGGCCGGTGATGTCCCGGACGGGGAGATCTGGCTAGAGGATTCCGCCGTCGTCAAATCCAGGAACGACAATTACACCTATTTCTACGCCGTTTCTCCACAGGACGTGTTCTTGTTCAAATATCACGGCACCACCCAATACATGAACATCGACCTGTCACGGCTTCCGGTAATTCAGGCCGTTGACGTTTCGGGTGGCTATCTATCGGGTGACATCAATTTTCCAAGCCCATGTTATGTCACCGCCATCAACATGAGTTATTGCGAATACAGGCCCGAGAGTTTTGCGAACTGCCCCGAATTGAATGTCCTGATTTGCGACAACACGTCATGGAGCTCATTTCCGTCCATCGCCGGATGTCCGAAACTCTACACGGTTTCCTTCAAGGACTCGACCGTACCGACGTATGTGGACGACCTGCTGATCGAGCTTGAGGCCACCATTCCGCCGACCAACACCTATGGCATCGTCGATGTGTCGGGAGCCAACAATTCACCGCCGACTGAAGCGTCTTTGGCCGCCAGAACCGCACTCTCGGGACATCCCCGCCATTGGACCATCATCGCATCGATCTCTGAACCCTAACAATCACTGACACCGTGCCATACGTAATCGTTCCCAACCATCCTTTTCCCACCCACACCGAAATCTCCACCGGTATTGCTTGCCTCGTGCGCGAAGTGAGCGACGGGGTGCTGGTCATGGGCACCGGCTCCCTGCGTTCGAGTCTTGACGGTTTCGTTGAGATCGAGGGCGCGGTCAAGCATCCGATAGTTCCCGTGCCCGGTAAAATCGCAAACTGGCGGGCGAAGGCCGTGCTTGGTATGGCTGGGTTATTGAGCTCCGTGGAAGCGGCATTGAATGCGATGGCGGAACCAGCCCGCACAGTAGCACTCGCCGCGTGGAATGGCGGCGCTGACCTCGCCCGCAACGGCCCTACTGTGCTCGCGCTGGCGCACGTGCTGGGTCTCAACGACGATCAGGTGGACGACATGTTCCGCCAGGCCGCAGCCCTGGAAGTTTGACACGCCATCCCTGACATGCGTCATCCCATCGACATCGACTACGTCTCCAAAGCCATCGTCGGCACCGTCTCACCGGTGCTGGGTGTCATCACGTCGTTCCAGGAGCAAATCGAATGGCACCTGCGCGTTGCATCCTTGCTCGTGGGCTTGGCCGTAGGCATCATGTCGCTGGTGGCGATGGTGAAAAAACTTCGCCGTCGTTGACACCGCTCCCCGGTCACCATGAAAGCACTCAAATACCTCAGCTTTGTCGGGAAACTCGCCGGCTTCGTCTCCGCTCTCAACGTCATTCCATTTGTGGACCCGAAGGTCGGCCTGATCGTGTTCGCCGCCGCCTCGATCCTCAAGGACGCGGTGAACCGCATCGGCGACCTGCTCGATGACGGCCAGTCGAACCAGAGCTTCAAAGGTTGACGGACGGCACCATTTTCCGGGCATGACAGATCCGGGGTGGGGGACTACGCTCCTTGCCCCGGATTTTGCGTTTGGTGCCTCGAAGGAGCACGTTCCTGCCGCACAAGGGTGAAAATTACCGCCCCTTAGCTTTGCAGTATAAGGCAGTCGACCTCGCCGGTCGGCTTTGATGATCGTTTCGTTCATAGCAGTCATAGTAGGCAATCTATGACATCTATGATATCGCCCCTGCAAGTCGTTAGCTACGGTGCTTGGGACTACGCTTACTCCCCAGAATCACTCAAAACTCTAATTTAGATCTGTGCCGCTTTTGGGGGAGCTGACACCTTCGCGAGGCTTTTCATAATCACTGACCACATTCATCCACCTGTCCCTAGATCGGCAAAGTAGAAACTATTGCTAGCCTCAAAAATCGAAACAACCTGCCTCTTCGATGGCACGCATAAGAATAGTTGGCGCATAACGTTTCTGTAAGCTTCGATCAGAAGATCAAACTCCTTAGTTTTTAAATCAATGTTCTCAATTCCAATCCTCAAGTATCTTGTGAAAACATGACGAACAGACCACCATTTCACCGAGGTAAACACTCCAGAAATGGATGCCATTTCATGGGATGTGAAACCACCGCCCAAACAACTACAAATATCTGTTAAATCTTCGCGCGCCACTTGCTTGAACAGGGCTACATACGCAGAATT
>RGDT01000271.1 GCA_009918525.1 Planctomycetia bacterium | reverse complement strand
CGGTACTCATTGTACGTTGATGGTGGGCGAACGAGCTTGGCTCTACGGCGAAACGGCCTGGGCTGGATCGGTGGCTGGGGCTACGATGGCGGCACCATCCGGTTCGCCGCTTTCGGGTCAGTTCGAGAACAGTTCCAATCACGTTTTGGGACACACGGGCGAAGCCTTGAAAGGTCCAATGCCGCCATTAGAACCGAATCACTTTTCCAGCCGCCACAATGGTGGGGTAAATTTTGTCTTTGCTGATGGTCACGGCGTCTTTCTAACGTCGTCCGTGAATTATGCCGTGTACAAGGCGTTATCCACGAGAGCGGGTGGAGAGATCATTCCTGGAGGTTTTTGATGACGCGTGTAGCGATGGGCGAGCGGGGGGTGTCAAGTCCCCGGTTTTTTTGGTTTGTGTTGTTGCTGTTCGTGTTCATGGGGTGCAGTGGCGGCGGGCAACGCCCGGTACCGATCACGCTCGACGAGGTTCCCGAAAGTGTTATGAAAGTGGCTCGCCAAAAATTGCCGGACGTGAAGTTCGAGCGAGCCATGCGCAAGCCCAACGGCGAATATGAGGTAATCGGTAAAAACAAAAGCGGCAAGGTTCGCGAGATCGACATCGCGCCGGATGGAACCGTTACCGAAATTGAATGAGTGGGTTTCGCTCGCCGTTTTTCTTGTCGCACACTAGCATAGTTGCATTCCTGCCTTGGAGTCCCAATCATGCCGAAACTGACCGTAGAAGGCTCTGGCGTATTCGATGTGCCGGCCGGCAAACGGCTCGTCCTTGCCCTGACCGACGAAGCAAAAATCGATCAACTACACGCCTGCGGGGGCAATGCCCGCTGCACGACCTGTCGAGTCGAATTTGTCGCCGGGGAACCAGCCTCGATGACGGTTGCCGAAAAGAATTGTCTGACGGTCAAGAATGTCGTCGGGGTTCGACTCAGTTGCCAGATTGCCTGCGATCAGGACATGACCGTCATGGTAATCAGCCGACTCGCTGGGAGCGGTCGAGCCAACGCAGGCAATCGCCCAATCGATGATATGCAACCGCAACCCGTCAACTGGACTACAAAGTGAGGATTTGCCAATGCGTTGCCTATTCGTTCTACTGGCGTTAGTGCCTCTCGCGAGGGCTGAGGATTGGAACGAGTTTCGCGGTCCTACGGGCGAGGGCCATTCCAAGGCCAAAAATGTACCGACCGAATGGGGGCCCGACAAAAATGTCGCCTGGAAGGTCAATATCGCTGGTAAGGCGTGGTCAACCCCCGTCGTGGTCGGGGGCAAGGTCTACCTTACAACGGCTGTGGGAGATACAGAACAGGATCTTCGTGCCCTCTGTCTTGATGCTGCCACAGGCAAAACGAGTTGGGACAACAGCATCTTTAGCAAAAAAACGGTGAAGATGCACGGAAAAAACAGTCAGGCTAGCCCGACCCCCCTGCTTGTCGGGGATCGTCTCTATGTCCACTTTGGTCATTATGGGACCGCCTGCCTGGATCTTTCAGGTAAAGTGATCTGGAAGAACGAGAAATTAGCCTTTCCCCCGGTTCACGGAAATGGGGGTTCCCCCGTGCTAGTGGACGGTATACTCGCCTTCACGCGCGACGGTACGGGCGTTCGCGAATTGGTCGGCCTCGATGCCGCGACCGGAGAAGTTAAATGGCAGACCAAACGCACCGAAGCACCTGGCCAAAATCCTTTCTCCTTCGGTACGCCTCTCGTAATCGAAGTCAACGGCCAAAAGCAGATCGTTAGCCCAGCTAGCGGGATGGTGGGTGGCTATGATCCCAAGACCGGAGAAGAACTCTGGCACGTCAAATACACGGGCTATTCGGTCATTCCGCGTCCGGTTTATGCTCATGGATTGGTTTTCGTCAGCAGCAGTTACAATAATCCCGTGCTGTTGGCGATTCGGCCTAACGGTAAAGGCGATATAACCAAGACACACGTGGAGTGGAAGACCCCGACTCGCGCGCCTCACACCCCCTCGCCACTCGTCGTCGGCAATGAATTGTTTATTGTGAGCGATAACGGCTTTGCCTCTTGTCTCGACGTTAAAACAGGCAAGGTGTATTGGTCGCAACGTCTGAGTGGGTCTGGCTATTCTGCTTCTCCCGTGGCAGTAGATGGAAAGGTGTATTTCCTGTCGGAAGATGGGATCGGCACGATCGTCAGGGCCGGGACTAAATTTGAAGTCGTCGCTAAAAACGAACTCAAAGAAAGAACCTTGGCTAGCTATGCGATGATCGACGGCGCGTTGTTCGTCCGCACGGCAGAGCGGCTCTATCGGTTTGGCAGATATTGAGCGATCGGCGAGCGGGGTGTGTAAACGCCTCGGTTTGAGCGATCGGCGAGCGGGGTGCGCCCAACGCCCCGGTTTAATCGAGACGAAGAAGGAGGGCAGCGATGCTCGACGTGCTGGATATTCGGTCGCGGTTTCCTGCTCTCCAACGGTTCGCGAACGGAAAGACGCCGGTTTTTCTCGATGGGCCCGGTGGGACACAAGTGCCTCTCGTTGTGATCGAGGCAATTACCGACTACCTTACAAGGTGCAACGCTAACACACGCGGTGGGTTCACTACCAGCCGCGAAACCGACGTGGTATTGCGACATGCTCATGAGGCAGTCGCCGACTTGTTGAACGCTTCTTTCCCGGAAGAGATTGTCTTCGGGCAAAACATGACCACGCTGGCTTTGCATCTCAGCCGTTCGCTCGGTAGGACATGGAAACCGGGCGAACCAGTTGTTGTGACGCGTCTGGATCATGACGCTAATGTCCGGCCGTGGTTGTTGGCAGCGGCTGACGCACAAGCCGAGGTCCGCTTCGTGAGTGTTCGTGAGGATGGGTCGCTCGATGAGGACGATTTTAATCGTAAGATTATAGGAGCAAAGTTTTTTGCGCTAACATGCGCGAGTAACGCAACAGGTACGATGCCGGATGTGGTCCGGTTAACACACCGTGCGAAAGAGGCGGGGGCATTGGTCGCCTTGGATGCGGTGCATTATGCTCCACATGGCGTGATCGATGTGCAACACTGGGGCTGCGATATTGTACTTTGTTCGGCTTATAAGTTTTTTGGTCCGCACGTGGGGATTCTCTGGGCGCGACGGGACATTCTCGAATCGCTGTTCGCCTATAAGGTTCGTCCGGCTCCTGAAACCCTGCCGGGTCGGTGGATGACCGGTACGCAAAATCATGAGGGCGTCGCCGGAGTTGGAGCCTGTGTTGAGTATCTCGCCGGCTTGGGTCATGGCTCAACCCGTCGGCAACAAATTGTAGATGCGATGACGGCGATTCGGGAGTACGAGAGTAGTTTGGGAGCGCAGCTATTGTCGGGACTGCGAGCAAAACCTGGTGTCAAAATATGGGGCTCACAGACCATGGCGGGCCGTGCCCCGACTATAGCGATAACAGTTCAGGGCCAAAACGCTGCTGATGTGGCGGCGCGGTTGTGGGGTGATGAAGTGTACTGTTGGGCGGGACACTTCTATGCGTTGGAACTGGCGGAAGCGATGGGCGTATTGCCACAGGGCGGATTTGTGCGACTTGGACTCGTACATTACAACACACCGGAAGAGGTCCAGCGGGTGTTGAGACTTTTGTGATGTGGCTTGACGCGTTATAACCTCGCTCAAATGCGACGAGTTGAGTACGGCACCATCCCAAAACCGCAACACTGTCGGAAGGTACATAGTCGCCGCCACACATCCGGCTCACCTTCATTCATCTACGTTTCAAGTGGCCCATCAAATTAGATCAGCCAATCTCTCGCCCCGCCTTCCAGTAGGCGTTGGGCTAGTTTCTCGCCGATGGTTTGCGCTTCGCTGATTGGCCCTGTCTCTTCTCCGGCGATTCGCTTCGTGCCATCCGCTGGTAGAATGACGCCGCGAACCGTTAGCGTTTCCTCTGTAACGCTTGCTAATGCTCCGATAGGCACGAGGCAGCCGCCACCTAGTGCAGCCAGGAAGGACCGCTCGGCCTTCACCGCCTGCCAGGTCGGCGGATCGTTCAATTCAGCGAGGCTTTCCTGGGTCGTCGTGTCGTCCGTACGGCACTCCAATCCTAACGCGCCTTGACCTACGGCCGGGAGCATCCAAGCGGGGTCGAGAATTTCCGTGATGTGCGATTCAAGGCCCAAACGTCGCAGACCAGCCTCCGCCAACACGATGGCGTCGAGATCGAGTTCTTGCAGTTTGCGTAATCGTGTTTCGACATTTCCGCGAAGGTCTTCGACTTGCAAATCGGGGCGACGATAGAGCAACTGCGAACGACGGCGCAGGCTGCTGGTTGCCACTCGTGCCCCATTCGGCATGGCGTCGAACCGAGTGTGTCGTGTGGAAACAAACGCATCGCCACTCGGTGCGCGGGACGGCACACTGTACAACATCAACCCCGGTACCGGCACCGTCGGCAAATCTTTGAGACTGTGAACGGCGACATCCACACGGGCATCGAGCAAGGCATTTTGAATTTCTTTGGTAAACAATCCGATTCCGCCGATTTGAGACAAGGGTCGATCGCGAATCTTATCGCCTTGTGTCTCGATCAAGACCAGTTCGACCGGGCGTTTCTTGCTGAGCAACGCTTGCACGTGACGGGCCTGCCACAAAGCCAACGGACTACTCCTTGTCCCAATTCGTAACGCGGCCGTCATGGATGGATCGCCTCCTTCATCTGGTTACTGGCGTTGTCGAATCTAACTTTATCGTTGAGAAACAACCGATCGTAAATCCACCACGCGGCCGGTGTGCCGAAGAGTCCGCCTTGTACCGCTGGCGGGTATATGCTGGCCGTCTTGCCCAGAATATGCCGACGAACGAGACAAAGAACAACCCACAAAAGGCAGGATACGCCAATAACGGTGCATAACCCCAAAGTGGCGAGCGGGGATGGGGCGGAGCGTGTTTCGTTCAATAGATCGGCGAAATGGTTCAGGGTGTCCTGGAGAGCGAGATCAGGATTACTTCGCAGGTGCCGGCGCATACTGGCGCGTAACTCGTCACGATGCGACCACAGAAAGCGTTCTTCCGTTTCGGACGGCCAACCGGCGATACGAATGTCCGGCGGATTTTTGGTGATGACGATGTAAAGTCCGTGTCCCATACCGCTAGATGCGGCTCGTTCGCGGATCCACGAGCGCAAGCGATCTTCGCGAATTCGGCGATACAGAACTCCTTGAAGGTCAAGCATCCGCAGTTGGTCGGGGAGAGTTTCGATTCGTAATTCGTGATCGTAGAGTTCTTTTAATTTCGCGATTTTCTCGGTGGCAGAGCGGATGGCCGACGGGCTGAACATTTTCAGTCTGTCGTTGATGTAGT
>RGDT01000028.1 GCA_009918525.1 Planctomycetia bacterium | reverse complement strand
GTAAATCGCCTGCGCCATCTCTTCCAAAATGGCGATACGCCGGGTGTTGTTCTCGATCAGGTCGTCATACGCCGACAGCACAGCGGCGATTTTGCGTTGTATGGGAAGGGGCGGACAGAGAACAGGTGAAGCAAGAATCTCTTTTGTGGAGAGATTGACTTGCACGCCACTATTTGCCCGAGACCGCAGGTGTGCGATGTAATTTGCACTGTTCGAGTAGTAATACAAAAACCGCGTATCAAGAAGTTTCGGTTGCGAAACTCGAATTCTACCCACTCGTTGATTGAGCAAGTATTTTCCACCGACAGGTAGAAGAGCAGTATGCCCAAGCAATGCCATACTTGCTTTCATGTCCGTCATGCACATCAAAATGTCGCTTCGGTTCAATAGGAATCTTTGGAGAAGTTCTGCGATCTTTTGAGGCACGAAAACCTTTGTGGCGTCAGGGTTGTAACCTCCCCCCCTGCAAATATTCCCCATACGAAAGATTTCCAAACCGCATTCTTCATCGCTCTCTTCGACATAATCTTGATTGCGAAAAGCGTATCCGTTTTGAAAGTCACACACTTCTCCCAGTGGATAGGTCATCCAGCTATTTCGCTTCATGAATCAACCCTCCAACAGCTTGGCCACATTGGCCGCAATGCGTTCTTCCAACTCACGGGCTTCGCGGTTGAGCACTTCCAACTCTTCGCTCAGTTCTTCCAGCCGCTCGGCAAAATCAAAATCATCCTGCCCCTTGTCCGCTACGCCCACATAACGGCCCGGATTCAGGCTCCAATTTTGCTTCTCGATCTCCTCCAGCGTCGCCACCTTGCACAACCCGGCCACATCCCGATACGCCAGACCGGGAAACGTCTCCTTCAAGTCCGGTTCCGCCCCCGGATCGTCCTTGTCGTCCTGGGCCTCAAATTCAGGCGACTTGCCCCGATAAAGCCGAACGATATTGGCGAGATATTCAATCTGTTTGGGGCTAAATTTACGGTGAGCACGATCAATTTGTCGATAGACCGACCGGGCGTCGATAAACAATACCTTGTCTTTGCGGTCGGTGTTGGCTTTGCCCTTATCGAGAAACCACAACGTACAAGGCAGCGTGACCGTATAAAAAAAGTTAGGGCCAATGGCGACCATCACATCGACGGCCCGCGCCAATAGCAACCTCTTGCGTATTTCCATTTCCGATTGTCGCGCATCGGAAGCCGAATTGGCCATCACAAACCCGGCACGCCCCTTGTCGTTCAGACTGCTATAAAACAAGTTAATCCACAAATAGTTCGCATTATCGGTCTTGGGCATCCCCAGGGGAAACCGCTCCAGGTCGTTTGCAATTTGTACTTTGTTCACCTTATCGACGTTGAACGGCGGATTAGCCATCACGAAATCGAAAGCAGCGCTACTTTGATGAGGATCTTCATAGTAGCTATTAGCTTCTTTAATGGTATCCTTATTGATTGACAGCCCATGAACGACCAAGTTTTGGATGCACAATTTGCGCGTTTCTTCGACACGTTCGACCCCATAGAGCGAAATATAGTCATCAACATTAGAATCGTTCTTATCAGGGTATTTATGGTTATGATCTTTTTTCTTGTGACGTTTAACAAATTTAGCCGATTGGACAAACATCCCGCCCGAGCCGCAAGCGGGGTCGTAGATTTTGCCGTGATAGGGTTCGAGAATTTCGACAATGAGTTCGACGAGCGATTGCGGCGTGTAGAATTCGCCGCCTTTTTGGCCTTCCTTGCGGGCAAATTCGCCGAGGAAATACTCATAGATTTTGCCGAACAAATCGCCGTCGGCATCGACGGGAAAGTCATTGAACCGCTTGAGAAGGGTTTTGAGCGCGGGTTTATCGATGCGTTGATAATTGGCTTTGAAGGTTCCTTTCAATATTTCGTTGTCTTCTTCAATCGCGGCCATGGCTTTTTCAATGGCCGAGCCGATGTCCGCTTGTTCGGGGAGTTGAGCAAGGTAAGGGAAGCGGGCTTCGGGACGCAGATAGAGAGCGCCCTCGGCTTGATAATTTGTTTTATCGATGCCCCGTCGCCTGCTTGTTTTGTTGCTCAGTTCTTTTTCGACGATGGCAAAGCGATGCTCGGCAAAGCGAAGGAAGATGAGCCCCAACACGGGGGTCGAGTATTCGGACGCTTTGAGTTTGCTATTGGCCCGCAGTTCGTCGGCACATGCCCAAAGGCCCTTGGCTAGTTCACTATTTTTGTTCATCGGTTGCCCCATCTTGGCCGGCGTTTTCCATGATACGGCGGCGTGTTCTGGTTCATCACCGGCGCTATCCTACGTCGCCGCGTTGCGTTGTGCAATGTTGGTAGGCGTGCAATTCCGCCCCGACAACGCACGCATCAGAGCCGCAAGCGTCCGCGACGGCGTTTTCTTGTTAACCACCGCCCCCCGCGACGGCACCTTTTTTGCTGTCTTTTTCCCTCATCCGACGGCGGTTTCTCCGTCTCGTCGGCTCAACTCAACGGGGAGGCACCTTTCATGACAACAACGCTCAGCATCATCAAGGCAGACGTGGGTAGTATCGCTGGCCATGCCACCCCTAGTAAGCCTCTGCTCGCCACCGTCCACGAACACATCGCCGGAGCCGTCGGCGGGCTGATCTCCGATTTTTTCGTGGGGGTGACCGGCGACGATATCGCCATCCTCATGGTCCACACTCGCGGCGTGGGCGATGAGGAAATCCATCACTTGGCCTGGGATGCCTTCAAGGCTGGCACACGCACGGCCAAGGCTCAGGGCCTCTATGGCGCGGGGCAAGATTTGCTCATCGACGCCTTCAGCGGCAACATCAAGGGACTCGGCCCCGCCGTGGCCGAGATGGAGTTCGACGAACGCCCCAACGAGCCGTTCTTGATGTTCGGAGCCGACAAGACAGAACCCGGAGCGTACAACCTGCCGTTGTATTTGGCGTTCGCCGACCCGATGAACACGTCGGGGCTGCTGCTGAGTCCGGAAATCAACCAGGGCTTTCGCTTCCGCGTCATGGATGTCAACTACACCCAAGGCGACCGCGTCATTGAACTGGACGCACCCGAAGAGCTATACGACCTGGCCGCTCTGCTTCGCGATAACGACCGCTATGTCGTCGAATCCATTTGGAGTCGCCACAGTGGCGAGCAAGCGGCCGTGGTCAGTACGCAACGGCTGCACAACATCGCGGGTAAATACACGGGCAAAGATGATCCGGTCATGTTGGTTCGCGTGCAAAAGGATTTTCCGGCGACGGGGGAAATCTTGGCCCCGTTCGCGGTGGCGCACTATGTTGGGGGATTCATGCGCGGCAGTCACGTCGGCCCCCTCATGCCCGTCCGAGACGGCACCAAGTGCAGCTACTTCGACGGCCCGCCGATTGTCTGTTGCTTTGGCTTCTGCGTCCACAACGGCAAACTAACCGATGCGATCGACCCGTTCGACCACCCGTTCTGGGACACGGTGCGCACCCGAGCCGCGGAGAAGGCGATGGAAATAAGAAGGCAAGGCTTCTCGGGGGCAGCCATGTTGCCCTACAGCGAGTTGGAATACGGCGGAATCGTCAACATTATGGAGCGACTGCAACCGCGTTTCGAGATAAAGGCCCCGGCCACGCCGACCGCGATCGTCGGGTGAGACCAAACCGCCCAACCATAACGGGAGGAACGGTCATGATCGACGAGCAACGCACGACGCAACACAGCGTCGAAATCCCGGCGGGCGAACGACGCCTCAACGGCATCCTCAGCGTACCGCCCGACGCCTTCGGCGTGGTGGCGTTCGCACACGGCAGCGGTAGCGGCCGGTACAGCCCGCGTAACCAATACGTAGCGGGTGTGCTACAAGACAGCGGGTTGGCGACCTTGTTACTCGATCTGCTGGACGTGGACGAGGCCGACGACCGCGACAAGGTGTTCGACATCGAGCTATTAGCCGAACGGCTCCAGAGCGCGGCCGATTGGCTTGCACTGGAACCGCTCACGTGCAGGATGCGGATTGGCTATTTTGGAGCCAGCACGGGGGCGGGGGCGGCTCTGGTAGCGGCGGCGCGGCACCCGGAGCGAGTCGCGGCGGTGGTATCGCGCGGCGGTCGGCCCGATCTCGCGGGCAACGATCTGGCTCTGGTCCGCGCTCCCACGCTCTTGATCGTAGGCGGCGACGATAGCACCGTTGTCGATCTCAACGAAGAAGCGTTACGGCAACTCAAATGCCCCGTCCGGTTGGAGATTGTGCCCCACGCGACACACCTATTCCCCGAGCCGGGCACCCTGGAAGAAGTGGCGCGGATGGCGAGTGTGTGGTTCATCCGCTATCTGGGTCGTTCGACACAACCGCCCGTCGAGTAGAGTCGTCGGCACCGAAACGCGAGGCAACCAAGGAGAAAAAAGCATGTTCGAGAATCGAGCCGACGCCGCCCGTCAATTAGCGGCCCACATCAAAGGGCGACCGCTTCACGATCCGTTGATTCTGGCGATTCCGCGCGGCGGAGTCGTCACCGGGGCCGAGTTGGCCCGCGAGTTAGGGGCGGAACTAGACGTGGTGCTGTCGCGAAAGTTGCGCGCCCCCCATCAATCGGAGTTAGCCATCGGGGCCATCACCGAGACGGGGCAAGTATTCCTCAACGCCTACGTCCGACAGATAGACCTACCCGCGGGGTATCTGGAGACGGAGCGCATCCATCAGTTGGCGGAGATTGCCCGACGTCGGAAGCTTTTTCGCGCCGCCCGTCCTGCCGCCCCCATCGCCGGGCGGTCGGTGATCGTCACCGACGACGGCATCGCCACGGGGGCCACCATATGGCGGCTCTCCAGTCGCTGAAGCCCCAGGGACCGCGTGAATTGATCGTGGCCGTACCCGTGGCCCCGCCGGATCGTCTGGACGAATTGCGACAATACGCCGACGCTGTGATCTGTCTAAGCACGCCCGAGGCGTTCATGGCCGTCGGCCAATTTTACGAAGACTTCCGGCAGGTGGAAGACGACGAAGCCGTCGAGCTGTTGCGTGCATTCGCCCCCGTCACCGCGACGACCACCTAAACGCCCATCGTCGAGCCGGAAGCGTCAGGGACGGCTCTGACAGTATGAATGGGGCTACATGGCCGCACGACGAGCCGGGCCATGATGTTCGACACACGCTCCGGCGGTGGGTAGCATCTTGCCCGGACTGCATCGCCCTTGGGGATTGAAGGCCTCGCGGAGTCTGCCCATGGTGGCAAGGTCGGCCTCGCTGAACATCTTGGACATCAGGCTGATCTTCTCGACGCCGATACCGTGCTCGCCGGTGACGCTGCCGCCGACCTTGATACACTCGTCGAGAATCTCGAAACTGGCGTCGAGCACGCGAGTGACCTGGTCGGCGTCTCGCTCGTCAAATAAAAGAATCGGGTGAATGTTTCCATCGCCCGCATGGAAGACATTACAAATTTTGATGCGATATTTTTCACCGATGGACCGAATCGCGCGGAGAATGTGCGGTAATTTGGTACGCGGGACGACGCCGTCTTGCGTGCAGTAACTCGGAGCCAGGCGACCGATGGCCCCGAACGCCTGTTTGCGTGATTTCCACAGGAGCAACCGCGATTCGGGGGTGTTCGCCTGCCGAACTTCGCGGGCTTTGTTTTTTTTGGCGATCCGCTCCATCTTCGCCGCCTCTTCGTCGAGTCCGGCTTCCAGGCCATCCACCTCCATGATCAGCACGGCCCCGGCGTCGAGAGGGAAGCCAAACTTGAACGCTTTTTCGACCGCCTCGATGATGGGCGTATCGAGCAATTCCAGTGCGGCAGGGACGATGCCCGCGCCGATGATTTCGCTGATGCACTCGGTGGCGTCGTCCACGCTCTCGAAGACACCCAAAAGGGTCCGATACGCTTCCGGATTGCGGGTGATGCGAACCCACACTTTGGTCACGACACCAAATGTCCCTTCGCTACCGACCGCTACGCCCGTGAGATCGTAACCGGGGTTATCCTCGTATGGCCCGCCAAGATGCACCACCTCGCCATCGGGTAGCACCAGCTCCACCCCCAGAACGTGGTTGACCGTGACGCCGTATTTCAAGGTGTGTGGCCCGCCGCTGTTGGTGGCGACGTTGCCGCCGATCGTGCAAGCGCCCTGACTGCTTGGGTCGGGGGCAAAGTGGAAGCCGAGCGGCGTGAGTTTATCGGTGAGCCATTTGTTGACAACGCCCGGCTCAACGACGGCGAAGCGGTTGCGGCAATCGATTTCGTGAATTTTTTTCATGCGGGCCAGGGAAATGACGACCCCTCCGCCGACTGGCAGACACCCGCCGGCAAGACTGGTCCCGGCCCCACGGGGCACGAATGAGACTTTGAGTTCATTACACAGTTTAACAATCGCAACGACTTGTTGTGTGGATGTAGGAAAGACGACCACCTCGGGCCGGTTCTTTTCGATCGTATAACCATCACATTCGTACACCAACAATTCGCTGGGCGTACTGATCAGGGCATCACGTCCGACGATGGTTTGAAGACGCTCGGAGAGGGTGGACATTTTGCGATCCTGCTGCGGGCGGTAAAAATCATTATAGGGGAAGTGATAGATCGGTGAAATACTGTCGGGGGAAATGCGTATAATGTAGTAGGAGGTTGGCCCAGGAGTGCTTACCATGAAAATCGGACCTTGCCGCCCTTGGTCGATGGATTTGCTGGCCTTACCCGATCCGCTACGCGATCAGGCGCTGCCGCGTGTTCGGGTCGATGCCTGCTTTTTTCAGCACGTCATAGAGCGTCACGCCGAACAGCCCCTTGAATCTATTTTTGGTGAACAAACATTCAAATGGTTGTGCAAACGACCTAGCGACTCCTTGTATCGCGACGCAACCGAACGATTGGCCAAAGAATTGCGCGTCGGCCTGACGGTGGGGCTGACGTTGGCTTTCGACGTTCCCCAAACTCGCCGGCAACCAACGACAACCTATGTCGTGGTCTTACCCAGCGGAGCGACGGCGGCGTTGCGAGTCGGTCGCGAGGTCTCGCTGCGGACGGTATTCTTCCCTGATCGCAGCCTCCGCCGCCGTAGTCTTGAGGGCCGACGCGGGGCGGCTGCCGGTGTGCTGGTCAATCGCTACGCGATGCGCTGCGACGAGCTTTGCGCCTATGTACCGCCTACGCCTGAGTTCCGTCGCGAATTCACCAATATCGAAACCGGACGCATGCAGGTGCGTACCAATGTCCGCTTTCACGACCCGGCCCGATGGGGGTTCCGACCTGACCTTCTCGGCTCTCCCTATCGCGGCCGTCCCGATGTCCGCTTCTCATCCTAACCGGGTTAATCCACTGGCCGCAGCGACGGCATCGGCCATGTCGTTCATCTGGTCACGATTGCGTCCCCGATAAACGTACTCGACCGCATGTCCATGATCCTGGGCCAGTGCTACCATAAATTGCGGCGTATTTATGGTTGTCCAGTACCAGATCAGCCCCGGTATCACGCCCCAGGCCAGAAGCGACAGCAGCACGAACCATTCCAACATCCCCGACTCTAGCCATGGCCCGGTGACTATCCCCTCGTATCCGCGCACTTCGATGGTAATCGGCTCGCGCGGCACAAAAGCAAATCGCCATTGTTTGATGATGCGCACGCGGCCTCGCGTATCGCGGGTCAGGATAATTTTGTCGTAAGTGCCCAACAAAAAGCACAGCATCGCCGTCAGAGGAAACCACGAGATGATCGCGGGCATGAAGGTCTCGAATGTCCAGTAGCATAACAGCCCCAGGAAGGCATGAAAGCACTGTGCCGCCCCAAGCCACATCAACCGACTGGATAACGAGCGGTCGCTTTCCCATTCACGGTGGATCGGGTCATATCGCCTAGCGGCTTTTTTGCGTGTCTTGCGGTTGTAGCCACATCGGACACAGGCGACGGCACCGACCTCCATTTCCATGCTGCATCGCGGGCACCGCTCGCCCAAGCGTTCGCGAAGCTCATACGTTTTGTCGTCGTTGTCATCCGTTGACGGATCGTCCAATTCCATCCGTGGAATCGTGGGGTCAGGGGAAACGGGAGGGTTTCCCCAGCTAGTAGAGGAGGCTGTAGGGGAGCGAGGTGTGTCAACGCCCCGGCCCCGAGAATCGGAAGGA
The DNA here is from genome assembly GCA_009918525.1 of Planctomycetia bacterium. GTDB lineage: Bacteria > Planctomycetota > Planctomycetia > Gemmatales > Gemmataceae > RGDT01. The sequence goes on along the minus strand of RGDT01000028.1, from coordinate 13,332 downwards.
GGGGCGACTGGATCCGCTTTGGTAGGTTCGGCCTCGATGGTCGCGGAATCATTCACAAACCAGTCGTCTTCAACCGGTGCTGGCGCGACCGGTTTTTTACGTGCGCTCGGGACCGCGCGTTTGGCATCAGGCGAGATGACGCAGATGACTCCACAGCCAGGACATTGAATTTTGGAGCGAGCGTACCCCTCGGGTGGGTCGAACGCCATGCCACAACCGTGACAGAGAACCGCCGCCATCACCTTCTCCGTGTCAGTAGATGAACGGGTTCGCGGGTTGTTCGATCTCCAGAATGATCTTTTCCCATGCCGTCTTCTCGGTGATGGGAAGGACGATAAAAGGGGTGTAACCTCCCTTGCGATCGGGACGGAAGTCGATACGTCCGGCGACCTTGACCCATTTGCCCTGGTATCGTTGGGCCGGAACCCCCTTGTTGGGATCGTCCGGCACCAAATACGCTTGCAGAGGCACAGCATCCGCCGCACAACAGTTGTATTTGTAACGCACCAACATAAACCCACGGTCGCTACCGCTGAAGCGTCCGCTCATCGCCACGGTTTTCCCGAGATAATACTGCCGCAGGTTAGCATCTTGAGCGGCGTTTTCCAGTCGCAGGAACGACATTTCCATGACCCGTTCGATCGGGTCTAACGCAAGCAGTCCCGCGGCCCCTGGATTACTCGCCAGCGGAGCACCGCCTAGAATGCCGACGAACGAGGTCAACCGTGTCACCGATTCTTTGAGTTCGTCGTCGTTCACGGTCGATTCCGGCTCGCGAGGTGTGACCAACTGGGTCTTGAACGTCTCCCAGAAATAGTGGGTAGCGACACTATAGACCAATACCTGCCCAATCACCGCGATATAGATTGTCATTATGAGTTTGGGGCGGAAGATAACCGTATACATCGCATAGAGTTTGAAATCGAGCATCGGGCCTAGCACCAGGAACGACAACTTCGCCGACGGCTGGAGGGTGACGAATGACGCGGCGACGAAAGCGTCGGCCTCACTGCACAGGCACAGCATGACCGCTAATCCCATCATCAGCACGATTGCCAATATCGCATGTTGACTGCCTAACTCCGCGATACGCTCCGGCGTCAGGAACATGCGAGAACCGGCAGCCAACATCGCCCCGAGAATGAGAAAAACCGTAATATCGACAAAGTCATGCAGAGCGGTTTCGCTGACGTTGCTGATCCGTTGCCATAACGACCGCTTCTCATGAAGGTTGTTACCGTTCTCGTCGGCCATGGGCAAATTCGAGGGACGAGTAACGGGCGTGAGCAGCGCTTCGCCGTGCTTGCGCCACATCCACTCTACGAGCAGCCCCGTCACCACGGCGACGATATAACCCAACCCAGCGCGAAAGCCGGTCATCCACCAGTTGCTCATCTGGTAGGTAGGTTGACCACCGAGATAGGTGTTTTCCATACCGCTGAACGCCGCCATGGTGCTCAAAAGCACGACGATATTCACAATCGGCCCAGCGAGCAGATAGGCAACACAACAACTAAGAGGAAGCCCCTTTCGCAACAATCGCCGCATGATGGGCACAATACCGCATTCGCAAATCGGAAAGACGATACCGAGCAACCCACCGATACCTACCGCCAAAAACGGATTGCGTGGAATCAGGTAAGTCAACAGCCATGGGGGCAAAAACTCTTCGAGCAAACCGGCAATCACCGCCCCTAACACAATAAACGGCAAAGCCTCCCACAAAATACTTCGAAAGATGATGATAAACGAAGTGATATATGGGAGAGGATCACGGCTGAACGGTTGCTCGATCACTTTGGGTTCCGTGTCGAACATCGGATTCGACAACGCCAAGAAGTAAAGCAACACCGGCAACAACAACACAATATATCGCCACGGTGCCCACCCGTGATCGTGACCATCGCCGTGATCGTGGGCAACAGCGTGACTAGGGGAATGGGCGTGCGAGTGCGAATGCGAATGCGAGTGCGAATGTGCGTGACTGTGAGAATGGCCGTGGTCGTGTTTGCACTCTTCGTCCGTGGGCGAGCGGGGTGTGTCAACGCCCCGGTCCGTGGGGGAGCCTGCTTCGAGCCAGACGGCAATCGCGCGGATCGTCACCAGCACCAACAGCGCGATACCGCCTGCAAGCACGATCGGATGAAATTTCGGATGCAACATGCGGCCGAGCAGATTCGATTGCCACAGGACAATCGTCACGCCCGCAATCGCGCCGCACACGGCGACAGCGAACAATTGATCCATGAAATACGCTGTCCGCTCGTCGCCTTGTGCCTGCGAGTGCGAATGCGAGTGCGCGGCCATAGGTCGAACTCTCCCAAACTGGTGAGCGGGGTGTGTCAACACCCCGGCAAACTGGCGAGCGGGGTATATCAACGTCCCGGGATCCCCAACGTATCCGCCACTGGGGGTTGGTAATCTCTTTACGAAGCAGGCTGGGGGCGTTGTTCGGGCAGACGTTTTGCGAACGGGCCGATTATCGCAGACAAAGCAAAAATCGTCACGCTCAACAGGACGATTGTACCAGGAATCCCAAGGCGGATATGAAGTCTCGTCTCAACTTCCCAACACAGGAATAGTCCTCCCAGACTCGACACTAAGCACATGAGCACACTCAACCAGAACACCTGACGCAAATTGCGCCCGAGGTTGATCGCCCCCGCCGCCGGAACGACGAGCAAGGCGTTGATGAGTAACACACCAACGGTGCGAACCGTCAAATTCACTACCAGTGCCAGCAGCATGATAAACACGTAACTGGCCAGCACGTGGGGCAATCGTCGCGATCGCGCGAGACTCGGATTGAATCCACCTAGTAATAGTGGATTGTAAATCAGCATCAAGACCCCCCCGGTTAGCAGAGCCAACAACGTCAATGCGACAAGATCATCCCCGCCCACACCCAGAGGATTGCCGAACAGGAAATCTTCGAGCGTGAACAAACGGCGATCTTGTATCAATTGACGCAGGGCCGCGGCCAATCCCGTCGAACCGGCAAAGAAAACGCCGATGACTGTGTCATTGGTCAAGCCCGTCCGTTCCCGTGCCCAGGCGATGCCGTACCCGATTATCATGCCGAAGCCAAGCATGATCGGCGTCACTGACGACCAGAAGGACCGATCATCTACCGTCATAAAGACCGTCACCAACACAAAGCCGATACTAACCCCGGCAAAAGACGAATGCGCCAGCGCGTCGCTAAAGAAAGCCATCCGCGCGCCGACGACGAGCGAGCCGGTCGCCCCGCAAATCAGAGCGACCAAGGTCAGGGCGATCAGGGCCGCGATATTCCATGGATAATTGAAGAACGAGTCCGCCGGCGCGGACGCAGCCAAAGTTTTTAGCATCTCTTCAATCATGCGATCACCAGCGGCGGCATCGCCAGCACTTCGCTGAGTCGCGCCGGTCCTTTCCCGAATTTCGCTAGGTATTCGTCGCGTGTCGGTACCAGGCGGACGGCCAACTTCGTCTCGTGATGCAAGGCAATGTCGGCGAGTTTGTGGTCGATGAACGGGTTACGGAAGCGGTCCAGCACCTCGCGAGTAAATCCGGTTGGATCGTCCACTCTGCCTTCAAGCACCGGCACCACTTCGTCCATGAGCATTCGCTCTAGCCATGGACCCAGTTCCGCATCGTTGACCGCATCGCGAACGATCTTAAACCCGCACGGCCATGCCTTGATCAACAGCGCGGTATGTCCTCCGTTCAGTAATCGTACCTTGCGTAGGAAATAGGGGGTCACATCTGAGGTCCAGATTACCGCCGGATGATCGATCCAGCGCTTCACATCGGGCTTATCCTCAATTGCGAACAGGGCATATGGCTCGCACGCCGTCAGCATCGGATCGCCGGCCAGCAGAGGATGATCGGCCGGGGTGCCGGTGACAATGCGATCCACGAGCGTGTTGTGCCAACTGCATACGGAACCGAGATAGGTCAGAAATTCGCTACCCATGTCCCACGATTTCGCCAACCCGAGGACGATACCGCGCAACTGGTCGGCCTGGTGTTCGCGTAATTCGCAGGGGACAATCGCGACACCCGGCAAACCAGCCCGATAGCGTGCAAACAAAACAGCCGTGAGCTTCGCCGGAAACGATCGCGGCGGGGTGAGAGTGCCCTCGTCCGCAGGGTCCAGGTCGTAGCCTTTTTCGGTGGTGTTGGAAAGGATCACACGCAGATGCGGAGACGTGGCGACTTCAAGGACTTCGTTCCACTGCGAATTGGCTGCCAGTGCCCGGCTCACACTCTCACAAGGTTCTACGCGATCCACGACGGTTCCCGACTCGATGCCACGTATCAGCACGTGATACTTACCGCCTCCCGCGTTCAGCGATCCGGCGCGGCCATCTCCCGTCGATTGGACGATGACAACCCGACCCACAGCCTGTCCGGCTTGGTTGGCTTGATGGATGAACAGATCAGCAAAGGCCCGGAGGAATCGACCAGAGCCAAATTGCAAAATGGTTTCAGGAAGCATAAAAATCTTCATTCCCGACAAGAGGCGACGCTCGCTATTAGTCTATTAGATTCATCGCGATACGAAAGCCGACATAATGCAAGGCTTCTTGACGGCTTCGCGTAGCACTGCGGCAGTTCCAGCCAGCATCGATCCACGAACCGCCTCGCATCACATGAACTGCGTCATCCCTCCCGATCGGCCCGACCGGGTCGCGCGATGGGGAACGGCTATAGTATCCCGTCGAGAAATAGTCACTGCACCATTCCCACACGTTACCGTGCATGTCGTACAACCCGAATGCGTTCGGGCGATACCGCCCAACGGGACAGGTCCGGTGCAGATAAGCGGCTGATTCCTCTCGGCAGCCATAAGCATAATTGCCGTCGAAGTTTGCTTGACTAGAACGGAGCTTATCGCCGAACGCGAAAATAGTCTGAGTCCCGGCTCGACAAGCGTATTCCCACTCGGCCTCGGTAGGAAGACGATAGACTCGCCTCGCTGTGCTTTCCGCTGCCAACGCTGACAGAGCATCGCAGAAGGCTTGAGCTTCACCGTAATCGACACTATCCACGGGAAAATTACTCGTTGAATCGAACGGAACGTCGTAGTGACTGCTCGGATTAGGGCGAAAAGTACTGGGATTCTCTCCCATTACCGCCACATATTGATCCTGCGTGATGGTACTGGTGCCTAGATAAAATGGCCGGGTAATCTCGACGACATGGCGTGGCCGTTCGCAACGATGGGAAGAAGACTCTCCCCTGCGGGCACCCATGCGAAAGACACCCGGTGGCACGAGCGTCAACTGGATGCCATGAGACACGACCATGGTCGGGACGCAGGGCACCATTCCCGAGGCCAACAGGCGACGAAGGTGATTTTCGTCGCGACGACGACCATCATAAAGATGATTACGCCGTAGAGAGAGTGTCAGACGGGTCATTTCGGCGCGAGGGTCGCTCGCCTCCTCCAACGCATCGGCTAACGCCAGCCAGGCGAGATCATCGCCAGGGACATGGTGCAACGCTTGGAGGAGTTGTTCAATCATCCGATCAGCTTGGCAATAGGCCGACATTCTGCAGGGAGAATCGGATTCGGACGGTTGGAAACGTCCATAACCATACTGTGCGGGTCGATGCCTAGATTGTGATACACCGTAGCGAGTACATCGCGATAGTGAATCGGTTCGTTCCGGGCTTCACCGGCTTGGGCATCCGTTGAACCGATCACCTGGCCGACCCGCATTCCACCACCGGCGATAATGGCGCTGTTGACTCGCGCCCAGTGATCACGCCCTGCGTCCTTGTTAATCTTGGGTGTACGGCCGAACTCGCCCCAGACCACAACGGTCGTATCGCGGTCCATCCCGCGAGCGTAGATGTCCTCGACAAGTGCGCTAATGCCATGATCGAACAGGGGCAGGTGATTACGGAGATACTTGAAGTTTTGTCCGTGAGTATCCCAGAAACCATAAGCCACCGTAACGACACGGGCACCGGCCTCTACCAGACGTCGAGCCATGAGGAGTTGATCGTTCCACATGGGGGCACCATCACCGAGGTGTTTAGTGGAACCGCGTCCATAACGATCGCGCAGACTGGCTGGCTCGCGGGACACGTCTAGGGCTTCGACGAGCTTGCTACTCGTCAAGACATCGAACGCTCGGCCATAGTTGCCCTCCATCGTCCCTACGGAATCGCCTTGCCGCTTCATCGTGTCAAGACGGGTGAGCAGTTTTTTACGGTCGGTCAAATCTTCGTCGGATTTCATAATAGCCAGGTCTTGACCATCGACACGAACGCCGCGACTAGATCGACCGAGCAGACCGGGGCCGGGGCTGTTGTACGGCTTGTGTTGCATCGTCGGGAACAGATCGACGAACGCGGGGATGATCGGACTGGTCGGACCCTGTATCCGTGCGACAACAGAACCGAAGTGCGGACGGTTTTCGCGTTGAATTTGACTACCGTTGAACCCCGCGCAACTCTGGTTGCTGGAGTGTTCATCGACCTGACCAACGAGCGAGCGGATAATCGTGTATTTATCGGCACATTTTGCGAGCTTTGGCAGCAGTTCACCGACTTGGATGCCAGGGACATTGGTCGGAATTGGCTTGAACTCGCCGCGCGACTCACTGGGAGCAAGCGGCTTAAGATCAACCGTGTCCTGATGAGCTAGACCACCACTGAGATAGACCATAATGACGGATTTGTGCTGGTGACCGGGTGAAGAAGCGCGAAGGGTAGGTAGGCCAGCGACAGCCAGTGAGCCGAGGCGGAGGAAATCGCGTCGATTGAGCATGGTAGGATTCTCGCTCAGGCAGGTAGTGATAGATGTATTATAACTGTCCACCCAGCAGGGTGGAAGCAGAAAATGGTGCATCTCGAACGTTTTCGTGTGAGACAAGAAAGCCACCCAGGACTTCCGCCAAATTGCGCCTATCGCCTGATGCTTTTGCCACATCAAAAATGCTGCGGCCCTTTCCGAAACGACTCCGGACTGGTATAATTGTACAGCGATTAGTTTTCCCGAAAATACTCGGTCAGATAATCGCCAAATGATCCACTCACGCTGAATTATCGCGATTGAATGGACACATCTTGAAGGCAGACAAAGCACCGGATACCAAAACCATTCGGTTTGGACCTTCGAGAAAAAACTTGATCCGAAGCATTTCATTTGATGGGTGGCGACATGTCCTACGATTTTTTCCGCGTCTGGGAACACCTGCGAAGCGTTCTATATTCGTGGAGGCATAACAGTCGGCGCGGATTAATGAACCAACACACGCGGCGTTCGTGCATTCGATTGGAAGTCTTGGAAGATCGCTTCGTTCCGGCCGTCGAGCCGTTGATTGGCACGAATGTGGAAACGATCGCGGATTGGAGTGCCGCCTGGACATTCACGGACGCTTTCAAATCTTCGCGGCCTTGGATCAGTCATGCCTACAACACGTCCACAGGTCAATCAACTTGGGAAGGAGGCGGAGTTGTTCACGTCGATTCCAAAGGTTGGCCCACACAACTCAATCAATGGAAAAACACTCAGAACCAGATGATTCGCCAGGAATTAGGAACGCTGATTTTTCGAGATATCGGCACGAATTATCCCGCGGGCACCTATCGTGCGGAATGGAAAGGCACGGGCGAGGTTTATTGGGGGTTTGCCGCTCGGTTAATCGAACAAGGCAAAATGAGCGACGGCACCAATTATGCTCTGTTGAATATCACTCCTGACGCAGCAGGTATTTATGTAAAAATAGCCACAATGGATACCACCGACCCGATTCGTGAGATGCACTTGTGGATGCCCGAATATAACGGCCAAAAATTCGCGGGTCAGGTCTGGCAACCCGGCGCAAGTTTTTCCCCATTTCACCCTCAGTTCCTACAACGATTAGCTCCTTTTAACACCATTCGATTTATGGATTGGGAAGAAATCAACGGTTCCGATATGGTTTCATGGTCAGATCGACGTCCCTACGATTATGCCACCCAACAGAGCGGCGATTTTCGCAATGGCGTCGCTCCCGAGTACATGGTCGCCCTGTGTAACCAACTGGATGCGAATGCCTGGGTCAACATGCCACACATGGCTGATGACATATATGTTCGGAATCTAGCAACTCTGATGCGTGACACGCTCGAACCGGGACGGAAGGTATACGTCGAATGGTCTAACGAAACATGGAACGGCGGGTATGGATTTGAGGGTTATTCTTGGGTAACTCAAGAATTAAATAAGCCAGAGAATGCCTATTTGCTAGGCAACCGCTGGGCGTTGATCGCACGTGAAACAAAACGTGATTTCGATATCTGGTCCGATGTATTCGCCAACCAGCAAGACCGGCTCGTTCGCGTCGTGGCCGGACAGCAAGCGAATAGTTGGATCGCCGAGCAGATTCTCAGTCATATGGGTGGACACTTCGATGCGGTTTCCTGCTCGGCATATATCCATCTTGATGATAAAGTTCGTTCAACTTTCAGTTCTTCCACTACAGCCGATCAGGTCATTGATGCGCTAATTGCAGCTGTTCCGACAGCGGTTAGTTGGTTACAGGATCATCGACAATTAACGACTGACTATTCAAAGCTATTGGGGCGTCCACTCTCGTTTGTTGCCTACGAAGGCGGACCCCATCTCGACGGCCAGGGAGGACGGTATCAATCGGCGTTCTTCGCTGCGGGGACTAATCCTCGGATGTACGAAGTATACGCGCGATTGTTGGAAGGCTGCCAATCAGCCGGATTGAATGAATTTTTGCAATATTCGTTGACTGGGGGGCTATACGAGACTCCATTCGGTTCGTTTGGGGCGTTGCAACATATGGAACAACCGCTATCGACCGCACCAAAATATCAGGCCCTTCTCGACGCGACCACCGGAGCATTGTACAAACCGCGGTTCTCCATCGAAGCCGTCAACGCCGCCGCGAGTGAGACAGGGCCGACAGCCGCCACATATCGTATCCGTAGAGCGGGTTCACCAAGTGGTTCCGTGGTGTTATCGTTGACGGTGAGTGGCACGGCGAGCGCAGCCGACTACACCGGCGTGACGACCAGCCTGACGTTTGCCGTCGGTGAAACAGAGAAAGTAATCAGGTTAATGCCCGTGGACGACGCGCTGATCGAAGGCAACGAACAGGTGAATATCGCCCTGGCCACCGGTTCGGGATATTCGATTGACGCGTCTCATGCAAGTATCAATTTGATAATTCAAGATAATGATGTTCAAACCGTAAATGGTTTACAGGGTCAATATTTCGATATTGCGAATTTGGCTATGCCGACCTTAGTGAGAAACGATCAGTATATTAATTTCAACTGGGGCACTGGGTCGCCGCATGCGTTGCTCCAACCGGATCGCTTCTCTGTTCGGTGGACCGGTTGGATTCAACCTATCGAAACTGGTTCGTATGTGTTCCGTACATACAGTGATGAGGGAGTCCGCCTGACGGTCAATAGAACTACACTTATTAACAATTGGGTTAGTCATACCGCCACCTACAACACAAGCGCAACAATTAACTTGACAGCGGGGCAAATGGTTCCCATCCAACTGGATTACTATGAAGCCACCGGCTCGGCGACGATAGTTCTACAATGGAAACGCCCCAAGACAACAACATATAGCGAAATTCCTGTCCAATGCCTCGCACCAGAAAACAACGTTGCCTTGTTGGGCAAAGGAATGCAAGGAGCGTATTATGATATATCAAAGCAAACAACCGCCAATCGTACCCAGATCGACGCGGGTATCAATTTTCGTTGGAATGGTTCGCCGCCCGTTACGGGATTTACTTCAGGCCCGTTTGTGGTGCGCTGGATGGGATGGATCACCGCCATCGAGGCTGGAACGTATCAGTTCGCGACAACCAGTGATGATGGCATTCGTATGTGGTTAAATGGTGCGTTGAGCATCAATAATCCGACGAATCGCACGACGACTACCACCACATCATCCTCCATAACCCTGGCCGCAGGGCAACGGATACAGGTACAGTTGGAGTATTACGGTTATTATAACAAATCGCTCATTCGTCTCGATTGGCGACGGTCTGGAGCGACGACATTCGTTCCTATTCCTCTGGGTCAGTTGACACCACCCTAGTCAATACAGGCGTACTCCTCCGCCACCGACCTACCTATCCTCCATCAATTGTGGTGTAATAATACTTCGGAGGTAGTCATGGCGACGAACATATGGATCGGTACTTCAGGTTATTCCTATCCCGAGTGGATAGGCGATTTTTATCCTACCGGTACGCGGGCCGAACGGATGTTGCCGTTCTATGCGTCACATTTTCCCATCGTGGAACTGAATTTCACCTTCTACCGTCCGCCCACTCGTCCCATGCTCGTTCGACTTGCTGAAAAGACCCCGAGTAGCTTTCAGTTTCTCGTCAAACTTCCGCGCACCATCAGCCACGAGCAGCGTCCGCTCGACCTCCCTGGATTTCGTCACGCGGTCGAAGGACTGCGCGAACGCGGCCAGTTAACCGGATTGCTGGCACAATTTCCACAATCCATGCACTGCACGCGAGCCGCCTGCGATTGGATCGGGACAATAAGCAAGGAACTCGCTCATCTGGATCTGTTCCTTGAATTTCGCCACCGTTCCTGGCATCGTCCCGGTTTACCGGCGTGGCTGGCGGAACAGCGCCTTTCGTTGGTCGCCGTCGATGCGCCTACACTGCCTGATCTTTTCCCACGTGGGTGGATGCCGTCAGGCTCGACGGCTTATGTTAGGCTCCATTCGCGCGATGCCGCTAAATGGTATCAATCCGGTCAGGAACGTTATGATTACGACTATAACGATGCCGAACTCGCGGAGTGGATAGACGAGTTAACCCGACATAACCAACAAGGCCAAATTCAACGAGTACTGTTTCTATTCAACAATTGCCAACGAACCCAAGCCGCCGTCAATGCACAACGAATGCAAACACTTTTGGGTATCCACAGAAGCGATCTACAATTGGTGCAACCACCCTTGCCAATCGAACCTAGGCAAACCACTCTGTTCGCTTCTATGACAAGTGAAGAACAATAGTCTCCCAAAATCGCCAATACTAGATCAGACGAAACACAGAGACGAATACATCCTTTTTCTCTGCGATGTCTATGTACCTTCTGTTAGTTAGATTGTGTTTCTATCTTCGTATCTCGCCATACCAGCTTAGTAAGTAAAGCGATGACATAGTAGAACACCGGTGTCAGAAAAATACCGAACAATGTCACGCCCAACATTCCCCAGAACACGGCCGTTCCCAGTGTTCGTCGCATTTCCGCCCCTGCGCCTTGTGCGATCACCAATGGAACCACACCAAGGATGAACGCGAAACTGGTCATCAAAATAGGCCGTAATCGTAGGCGGCATGCCCCCAGCGTGGCGTCGTAAGGTGATGCTCCACGGTCACGAGCCACCTTGGCGAATTCCACAATCAGGATGGCATTTTTGCACGCCAAACCCACCAAAACTACGAATCCAATTTGTGTAAAAATATTAATATCCATTGATGCCAAAATGACGCCCACCACTGCACATAAAAGACACATCGGTACAACCAGAATCACGGCTAACGGGAGCGACCAGCTTTCGTATTGAGCCGCCAACACCAGAAAAACGAGCAAGACAGCCAGTACGAAAGCCACCATCGCTGTCCCACCCGCTGCCTGCTGCAAGTATGCTAATTCGGTCCATTCGGCTTTCATTGACGGCGGCATAACACGCGATGTAATGGCCGTCATTGTCTCAATAGCCTCACCGCTGCTGGTACCTGCTAGTGCCGACAAATTCGCCACCGCCGCCGGGTAGAGATTATATCGCGTCAATAAAACGGGCCCGCTGGTTTCTTTAATTTTGCTGAATGCGCCCAAAGGCACCATTTCGCCTACTTCATTGCGAACCTTCAACCGACGCACGTCATCTGGTTTCATGCGAAAGCGTGCATCGGCCTGGACGTTCACTTGCCAGGTACGCCCGAATCGGTTGAAATCATTGACGTAAAATGATCCAACATATACTTGTAACGCGACAAACACTTCCGACATCGATACGCCTAATTTTTTGGCATCGTGCCGGCTTACTTCTAACTCCAACCAAGGCGTATCGGCCCGGAAACTTGTCGATACTCCTGTCAAGCCGGTCGTTGCCGTCGCCTCCTCGACTATCGTCTCGGCCGTATCTTGCAGTATTCGATAACCCAAGTTTCCACGATCTTCGATGACAACGCGGAAGCCTCCTGCCGTCCCTAGTCCCTCTACTGGCGGCGCACTGAAGATTCCAATCTCAGCTTCGGTGACAGCATCTCGCAATCGTTCACGCAGTTTTACGGCGATGGCGTCAGCGCTTAGCGCCGACCCAGTGCGGTTATGGAAGTCATCCAGCATAACGTACACTGATCCAAAATTCGATGAATTGGCTCCCAACAAAAGCGACTGGCCCGAGATGGCTACCGTGTGTTTGACGCCCTCGACTCCCATCGCTATTTGTTCGACCTCCGCCATTAGTTTTGTGGTGCGGTCCAACGAAGCGGCATCGGGTAATTGGACGTTGATCAAGAGATAGCCCTTGTCCTGCTGCGGGATAAAACCGGTTGGCGTCGTGACGAATAAGTGCCACGTTCCATAAAGCAGTCCCGCGTAACCGATCAGCACAAGGATGCTCAATCGCAGAAGTATCGCAACACAGCGAGCGTATCCTTCCGTCGCACGGTTGAAGCACCAGTTGAACCCAATGAAAAAAACTTTTAGCACTGAATTCAAAACACCCGACATCATCGCTCCGCCGATGGTACCCAGTCCCACTGCTACCGCCCACCGTCCTTCTTCCGCCACGGGTGTCAACAGCGGCGTCACGAACATCCACGCGAGCCAACCACCGACTACCGCATAAGCGACACGCGGTAGAGCTTCGCTTTGCCGACCATGTCTGCGGTCGGTCAGAAGCAGTGCCGTCAGGGCCGGGCTGAGGGTTAGCGAGTTGAACGCACTGATGAGCGTACTGATAGCTATCGTCAATGCAAATTGCCGGAAAAACTGCCCAATAATTCCACCAATAAACACACACGGCACGAACACAGCCGTCAACACCAATCCAATGGCGACTACTGGTCCCGCAACCTCGTCCATCGCCTTTTCCGTTGCTGCACGCGGCGAAAGCCCGTGTTCAATATGGTGTTCGACGGCTTCGACAACAACAATCGCATCATCGACGACAATCCCGATTGCCAAGACGAGACCAAACAGGGTCAGGTTGTTTAGCGAGAACCCGGCAGCGAGCATGACCGCGAACGTACCGACCACCGCCACCGGCACAGCGACCAGAGGAATGATGGCCGAACGCCACGACTGCAAAAACACTAA
>RGDT01000270.1 GCA_009918525.1 Planctomycetia bacterium | reverse complement strand
ACGCTGCCGGCGAACTCCAAACTTTACGGGAACGTCCCGCCTTTTAGAGCCAAGCCGATTGGACGAGCGTTTATTCGATCATAGATTTCAACTGGAGTTCAATCAATACAACAAGATATAGCTGATAGGTTTTCTTAAAGCCCGCAAACATGATATTTGTTGAATCTTTTCTTATACTAATAAACTCAATTTTTGGTGTTTTTAGCATTTTCCGCATTGGCTATGCAATCCGTTTAATCGGCATATTGGCCAGCTCGGATTTTCCATGCTCCATGTCAAGTTGGTTGACAACGAGTGATATTTGACTTTTTGATAGTATGATCGCGAATGGAAGGCTGAAGATGTAGCCATACTTGCTCGATATATTTGTAATTTTTTATGGTAAGCACAAAAAGAAACCTGCCGACGCTCCGTGAAGCGTCGGCAGGTCAGAGAAACAAAAACGATCAACAGCGATCAGAAGTTGATCGTGAACGGCGACACAATCGTGGCATCGTTCTGGTTGAACGTGCTGGTCGCAGGCGTGCCGGACATCGCCTTGCCCGTGATCGAGGCTCCGGTGCCGTTGGTCATCGTCAAGACGTGAGTGCCCGACGTGCCGAACAAAATATCGACGTTAAAGGTCGCACCGGTAGCATTCAGCGTCAAGGTGTCTTGCGTGTTGCCGCCGCGGTATGTCAACAGACCTCCCGGAGAAGTGGTAAACGTGGTACTGTTGATGCCGTTGCCCAGCGTTACGCTCGCATTGGCATTGAGCGTTCCGCCGATGTTTAGCGTGTTGCCGCCGCTGCCGCCGGTAACGGTTAAGTTGCTGGAGATGGTGGTCGTAGCCGTCACGTCAAAAGTGTTCGCGCCGTCGCCCAGACTGAAACTAGCCGTACCGGCAATGGTCAGGCCCGTGGCGTTACCGATGTCGATGTTATCAACACCAGTAGTTCCAGTGTAGCTGAGGTAGCCGCCTAATTTGCTAGTGGCTGCTTCAGTCAGGGCGAAGGTGTTTGACCCCGCGCCAAGGTTCACGGTTGTGTTCCCGCTCACGGCGATGGTGCCGGTGAGGCTTGCGGTGTCATCGGCAGCGTAACCGGTGATGGTCAGGTTCTTACCGACCGTGAAGGTGCCCGACGAGGTGAGGTTTAGTCCAACGCCGGAAGTCACAGCCGACAGAGTAAGATTACCGCCGACCGTAAGAGCGTTCGCGCCCAAGGTCACCGCGTTTTGGCCGCTGGCCGACAGAGCGCCGCCAACACTGAACGCACCAGAAAGGAGAAGGTCATTGTCCCCGGCGGTGTCGGCAATGTTGACCGCCCCACCGACAGTCAAGGCGGCTGTCACGTTGACGGTGTCGTTGCCAAGCTCGCCGAGCACGGTGAGGTTGCCACCGATTGAACCCTGGAGGTTGATGGTGTCGCCGCTGTTGCCGCCAGAAATTTGCACCAGGCCCGGGAAGGGATTGGTGGTTGCGTTGACGGTGATGTTGTCTGCAAGGCTAGTGCCCGTGACATAGATGCCGGTGCTGACCCCGCTGAAGACGATGTTTTGGCCGTTACCACTATCTTGAACGCGCACTTGGCCGGCAGTGGCCTGGGGCGTGATAGTCAAGTTTCCGAGCTGATTCTTGACGTACAGGCTGCCGCTAACGACACTGATGGTCGCGGGGACGGCCCGTTCTTCGAGGTTCTCAACAAGGGGTCGGAAAGAGAAGCGTGTACGCATGGGTTGATTCTCCAAGATTGAGTTCGGACAACAGATTTTCGACGAGGCACGGAATCATCCTGCCTCGCAGTCGAAACACACTCAACGGCACTTGCTCAAACGAGTGCAGGTCGAGCGACAAGGAAACATCCAGTCAAAGCCGACAGGAAAAGGGACACGCACCTTGCATGCCGAGAAATGGGATCATCTCGTTCGGTTTTTCCTCACCAATTAGTCACAAATGATTATATTTAACATATCAAGACCCGTTGATACCTATGAAACAACGATCTAACGAAAAAGTTTCGCTTGTTCGTCGAAAATGTTCGCCGTCTCAAAAATAATTCGAGATCCGAGCGTAAATTTGTGCCCCCGCAGGCTGGACGATTTCACGCGGTGACGAGAAGGTCGAAAACTCGATGTTGCCGTACAACAGCGTTTCCGCGTTGAGGCTGAGCGTGTTCGTGCCACTGCCGAACGTCGCATAGAGATAATACGTACCATCACTCAGCGAAAGCAACTCGGTTCCGTTCCCCCCGCGATAGAAGACCTGACCGTCGGGCGGCGTGGTGAGATACGTCTGGTTGATGCCGTTGCCGAGGTTGATGCTGATTTGTCCGCTCACCATGCCGATCCGCAACGTGTTGGCAAAGTTGCCCCCCGTGAGGCGTAAATCGCCATCGATGGAACCAGTGAGGGCGAAACGGTTGGGGCCGGAGCCGAGGTTGACGCTGGCCGATCCCGCGACTTCGAGATTCATCCCCAAAGTCACCACGTCCGACCCCGCGATACCGTTGTACTGAAACAATCCGCCTAGATAGCTGCCACGCGTCGAAACGAGCGCGAACGCGTTATTACCGCCTCCGAGGTCAACCGTCGTATTGCCCCCCACGACGATCAGCCCCGCAAGCCCTATCGTTTCGTTGCCGGCGAATCCTCGCAACGTCAATTGTTCTTCGACGTAGAGAATGGAGGAGGGAGCTTGCGAAATCAGCAACGGCGGGCCTGCCCCCACCGCCAACGCGGACAGGGTCATCGACCGTCCGATGGTGACTTGATTTCCGCCCAGGGCCACGTCGTTCAGCCCGTAGCCGGAAAAATACCCCCCGACGGACATACTACCTGTGAATATCAGATCGTTGAACCCCGAGGTGTCGGCCAGCGTGAGGTAGCCTCCGATTTGCAGGTTGGCCGTGACGATATAGGTATCGTTACCAAACCCGCCGAGGAGGGTGACGTTTCCGCCGATGGAGCCTTGCAGGCGGACAATGTCGTCACCGTTGAGAGCGTTAATCAGCAGATTCCCTCCCAATGGAGCGGCCCCGATGTAGGTGATTACCTCGCTCGTGTTGGACCCGGTGATGAAAATGCCGCGAGAGACACCGCCCACGGCGACCGTTCGCGCCGAGTCAATGACGGTGGCGACGCCGCCGGATTGATAGATGACGGCGAGCGGCCCAACCGGATCGCGGACGAATAGCATTCCCGCGGCCCCCGTGACGGTGGCGGGAACCCATCGCTGTTCCAGAGACTCAATAGTTTGCAGACGTGGAGTGCTTTTTTTCATCGATAGGCCCAACAACGCCCTGATTATCTGGCGTTAAAATAGGCAATATCGTTAAAATCGTCACTACCCGTGAAAAAAAGATTCTTTCTCGACTCATAGGTGCCACTGCAGAGGAAGAGAAACAAAAAACATGCAGAGAGAGAAAGAGGCGGGTTATCCCGTCTCTGTTCTCCCTCTGCGTCTCTGCATAGGTGCGGTTAGTTTTTGTCGCCCGAAGCAGGAGGCGTGGTCGGGTTGTTCGACCGTTTCACCTGACCCGAAGCGTTACCCAGCAACGATTTCATCTGTTCGCGACGGTATTGCCAGAACTCCAGATATACCGGTCCGATCAGGATCAGAGCGGTCGATGTCCAAAGACAAAACAGCGTCGGGAACAACATCCAGAAGTTCGCACGGTTCGCCTGAGTTTCGGCCCGTTGACGTTGCAACACGCGCTGGCTTTCGGCTACTTCCAGCAACGTGTTGACCATGTCCGTACCCAGACGATCCGATTGAACCAGGAGCAGAGCCAACGAACGTACTTCGGGAATGTCCAAACGATCCGCCCATTGGATCAAGGCCGTCTCTAAGCTGTGCATTCGCGCTTGCTGATGGATGATTTGCAGTTCCAGTGCCATGTCGGGGCTGGTGTCACGGATCTCCTCCGCCGACCGTTTCAGGCTGGCGAGCAGATTTTGCCCGGCGGTGAGGCACAGGCCGATCACGTCCATGGCCATTGGTAGTGCACCCTTGATGCGATTGGCACGAGCGCTTGCCAAGCTGCTAAGGATGACGCGGGGCATACTGAACCCCAGGAAGGCGAGAGCCGCCCCAAACCCTAGCACGATGGGCAGTTGCTCTATCGGAGCCGTCACAACCAGTAGCACCGTCGCAATAACAGCACCGATAACCAAGATGGCTCGGACCGCTAGGTATTCGGTCAAGGAACTGGGTCGGTAGCGTCCGGCTGTCCAAAGTAACCGTTGCAGTTCACGCCGCGTTTCGGGCAAGGCGGGTAGCATGGCCGCGAGATCGGGAGCGAAGACGTCTGGCGGTTCTGGACCTTCCGAATCAGTCTTCAAAGGTCGGTCGAACAAGACACGCATAAAGCCATAGACCAGGGCCAACGCGATCAGAAATAAGCTGATAATCACCAGGCTGGGGTTCATGTTCGCCTCCGTGCAAAACGGATCAATAATCGATCCGCAATAGCCAGGTCATCCACAAAACCCCGAGCACTTCGAGGCCCAGAGCCAACGCCAACAACGATAATCCCTGGGACGATTCGAGCAGCCGATTCAAGTACGACGGGTAAAACAACCCATAGCCCACCAAAAGCACTACCGGAGCCGCCGACAAGACCGCACCCGTGAGGCGGCTGAGGGCCGTGGTGGAGGAGACGAAACCGCGGAAGTGATTACGCGAACGAATGGTAGCCGCCAAACGGTCCACAAGCATGGACAAGTTACCACCCGTATCGCGGTGCATCGCGACCATCGAGACAAGCAACTTGAAATCGGGAAGGCCGATCCGCTTGGAGGCCAGATCAAGAGCTTCCGACGCCGACATGCCCAATCGCATACTATCCGCACAACGTTTGAACTCGGACGCCAGAGGTTGCTGACCCTGTTCGCCGATGAGATGAACGGCTTGGCCGACCGTCAAGCCGGCGCGAAGCGATCGCGCCATGAGATGGATAGCATCGGGCAATATGGCTTGTATCTGGGCCTGTCGGTACACGTGTAGGAGCCACATCGTGACGAACAGCACCAAAGCAGCCCCCACACCTGCTATCAGAGCTATGCTCTCGCTGGGCAGCAGTGTATAGGAGGCCACCCCCGCCGCCACTGCGGCCAGAAGGAGCGCTGAGATGCCCTGTGCTCCACTCATGCCCAACGGGCTTCGAGCCAACATTCGCTCGAAACCGCGATCGAACTGGTCAGCGAGGCTCTCGACGGGGCGAATATCTTCTAGCCGTTCATCGAGGTTATCGGCAAGCAGGGGCGTTGGACGGCCTCGACGCCACCACCTGGCCAGCAGCCCGAAGACAGTTTGCACGCTTGCCAGCAAGA
>RGDT01000269.1 GCA_009918525.1 Planctomycetia bacterium | reverse complement strand
GGACCGACACAAGCCCCACCCCCGCGCCCGGCTCAACCTACGCCGCCTCGTACGACTCAGCCGACACCTCCGCGTCCACCTGCGACACCCGGTCAGCAGGGGCCGCCGCGTGCTTTGCCGCCTCGGCCAACGGGAGGTCAGCCTTTGCGTCCTGTGCAAACCGGAGCGCAGCCACCGGGGCGTGGGGGATTGCATCGAGGTGGACCTCCAGCTCGTCCAGGTCAGCCCACACCCCCGCCTGCTGGTCCAGCGCAGCGCGGTGGTGCGGGAGGAGCGCCTTCGCCGCAACGACCCGTAACGCCTCCGGCGTCCCCGCCTCCCAGTTCAAATGCGCCGCGCAAGATCAGCGAGATACCCCAAGAGCTTCTTGCGCAAATGCAAGGTCGCGAGTCTTCGACCATCTCCTTTAAGGAGTTGGAAGAGAAGATGCGCCAGCATGCACGCGGTCCTGTTGTGCCCGGCGTGCCAGTCATTACCGAGGCGGAACTAGAAGCCGATGATCTGCCGCGCGACAAAAAGCGGGGAGGCGGCCCAGCAACCAGCACGGTTGCTGGTCGTGCAGATCGACACAAAGAGCGAGCAGAACGGCAGGCCAAAAGACAGACAGGGAACGAAGGGCGTCGAATCACGTCGCTTGACCTCGACGATGACAATGTTCGCTATCGTTCTCGTAAACATCGCGAGAAGCCCAAGCCACAAGGTACGGTGGCTCGTAAGGGTAGGATCCCGGTCACGCTCCCAATCACGATTCGATCCCTGTCCGAAGCCATGGGTCAAAAAGCGACCGCACTGATCACAAAATTGATGACCAGCGGAGCGGGTTTGTTCACGATCAACAGTGCAATTGAACCAGACATGGCTGAGTTGTTGGCGATGGAGTTCGGTTGCGAACTAGAAGTCAAGCGAGCGGTGGATGTCGAGCAAGACCTCATCGACATCCACGACAAGGAAGACGCTCCAGAAGACTTGCTACCACGAGCGCCAGTGGTGGTCGTGATGGGCCACGTCGATCATGGTAAGACGTCGATTCTTGACCGCATCAAAGGTGATAACATCGTCGCAACCGAAGCGGGCGGTATCACGCAAGTGCTACGTGCTTGGCGGGTCATGCATGACGATAAGCCAATCACCTTCCTGGATACGCCGGGTCACCAAGCGTTCACGAAGATGCGTGCTCGCGGTGCCAACGTCACAGACATTGCGGTGATTGTCTGTGCGGCGAATGACGGCGTCATGCCTCAGACGGAAGAAGCGATCAGCCACGCCAAAGCGGCTGAGGTGGCTATCGTAGTGGCCATCAACAAGGTTGATTTACCCGATGCCAACCTTCGCAAGACCGAGCAACAATTGTACTCACTGGGTCTCATCCCCGACACCATGGGTGGTGATGTTCCCTTTGTCAAAACCAGTGCCAAGACAGGGGCCGGCATCAACGACCTTCTCGAACAGATTCAAGTCGTTGCTGAACTGCTGGAACTCAAGGCTAATCCCGAGAAAGCGGCCAACGGTACCTGTCTGGAAGCCTACCTGAGTGAGAAAGAGGGTGTTCAGGCTACCCTTCTTGTTCAGGGGGGTACACTGCGTCCGGGGGATGTGGTCCTGTGCGGTCACGCAGCCGGAACGGTACGCCAGATGTATGATGATCGTGGGCAACCCATCGAGGAGGCCGGTCCGAGTGTGCCGGTGCGAATCCTGGGGCTAGATGCCGTTCCGAACGCCGACGATCCGTTCGTGGTCGTGGACGACATTGCGACGGCTCGCGAAATTGCCGAGACGCGCAAACAGCGGATCCAGGAAAAAGCCGTCGCTTCTCGAGTGCCGGTCACTCTTGCAACGCTGCAACAAGCCAAGGTGACCGAGTTAAAGGTCATCCTCAAAGCCGAGGCTCGTGGCTCGATCGAGGCGATCCGGGCGGAATTGGAAAAGCTGGTTCACGACGAGGTGCGAGTCCGTGTCTTGCACACTGGTATCGGTGCGATCAATGCCAGTGACGTTCAACTAGCTTTGACTTCTCCCACGGACACCATCATCGTTGGTTTCAACGTCGTGGCCGACAACGAGGCGAAGTCTCTGGCCGACGAGCGTGGTATTCAGATTCGCGACTACCAGATTATCTACCAACTGGTGGACGACATCCGCTCGGCCTTGGAAGGAAAGTTGAAACCCAAGGAAGAGGTGATTCAACTAGGACGTGCTATCGTTCGCGACACGTTCAAGATTAGCAAGGTCGGAACGATCGCCGGTTGTTTCGTCACGCAGGGTGTAATCGAGCGATCCGCAAAGATTCGTGTCATCCGCAGTGGCGTGGTCATCTTCCCACCAGCGGAACGTACCGCATCTCTGGAGTCGCTCAAGCGGTTCAAGGACGACGCTCGCGAGGTCCGCGAAGGCTTCGAGTGTGGTCTGAAAATCTCTGGGTACGACGATGTCAAGGTAGACGACATCATCGAATGCTATCGCATCGAGCAGGTACAACGTACCCTAAGTTAAGGAGGTTTGATGCGCAACCGTTCGTTACCTGGTTGTTCAAGTTGTTGAAGAGTGAGCCATTACACCCGGCAAACTGTTTCGTCGGGTGTAGTGGCGGAGTAATTTTTTTCATCGGAATGGTTTGAGGGTAAGGGAATGAAAGCACACCGCCTGGCACGGGTGGCCGAGGCGATCCGCGAGGTCGCGGCGGAGACGATCTTATTCGAGCTTCGCGATCCGCGCGTCAAGAGGGTTACAGTGACACGGGCGGAGATCTCTGCCGATCTTCAGCACGCCAAGGTCTATGTGTCCATCATGGGTACCGAGAGCGAGCAAAAATTGGCATTACACGGTTTGCGGCACTCCGCCGGCTTCATCCAACGTAAGCTAGGCGACCGGCTGCAAACTCGTTACACTCCTATCGTATCCTTTGTCGTGGATGAAGGCGTCAAGAAGAGTTTGGAAATAACCCGGTTGCTCAACGAAGAACTGGGAACTAAACCGCAATCCGTCTCCGAGGAGGCGGCACAGGAAGTGCATCATGGTGAGCCGACCGATGGACCGGCGGCTCCCGAAACGGAAGGGGTTTGAAGGAAAGACCCCTAGTAATTTCCAACGGAGGGAATGAGCCGATGCCAGCGACGATGAGCAAGCAACAGGTGCTGACGCAGTTGTTGGATGCGGTGGAATCCGCGCCGCAACCCGCGATCGCACTGCCTGTACTGGAGCAGTTCCTCTATGGAATCTGCCGCGAGGATTCGACGCCGGAGATGGCCAAGCAAGCCTACGAGAACTTACGCAAAGATTTCTTCGACTGGAACGAAGTGCGTGTAAGTACTGTCCGTGAGATTGAAGATGCTCTCGGTGGTCTTAGCGACGCCTCAACTCGCGCTGAACGGGTCATCGCCTTTCTGCAGGAAGTTTTCGAAACTACTTTCAGCTTCGATTTGGAGGCAATCCAAAAGAAAGGGCTGAAGCAGGCATCCAAAACACTCCAGGGGCTTAAGGCTGCCAATGAGTATGTCGTGGGGTGGGTGATTCAACGCTCGCTAGGCGGACATGCCATTCCAATCGACACTGCGACGCTGCGATGCGCTCGTCGTCTTGGGTTGATTGATACCGACGATATTGAAACGGCCCGTGCCTCGCTGGAACATCAGGTGCCCAAGGCCAAAGGAGCTGCCTTTACTGACACGATTAGCATCCTGGCCGAACAATCGTGTTGGGAAGATGAGCCGCACTGTACGACCTGTCCGCTAAAAGGTGGTTGTCCTTCGGCACGTCTTGATGTGCCTTCCTCGTCACGTTCCAAAGCCAAGCCGCGCTGATTATTGGGGGCGGCACGAGAACTCACCCCGTGCCGCTCCTTTGGATGGTTTTTCCCGGCCCACTTGGCTAGAATCTCGCCCGGTCATCTCATCGGATCGAGTTGGCTAATTCCAGTGTGGGGCAGCGATCATGCCAAGAACCGTTCGCTACGCGTTGACCCTGTTTTTCTCTGTCGGGACCATTTTCGCCCAACCAATACACACCCCTCGACATCCCGTTAGCCTTTCCGAACAAGCCAAGCTCGAAGCACGTCGGCTCTACGGTGTTGGTCTCATGTATGAACGCCGAAATCGACTACTGGAGGCTTTGCGCACGTTCGAGATGGCCGCGAAGCTAGATCCCGAATCCATATCCATTCGTCGCTCCTTGGTTCCTCTTTATCTTGCCCTCGACCGTTTAGACGATGCCAAAAACGCAGCCGCGGTCGTTCTTAAAGGTACTCCGGACGACTATCGCATCGCCTACGCGATGGGACGCCATCTCCGATCCATCGGACGCCGACCAGATGCCATCGAATTTCTAAACCTGGCCACCCGATCAAAGACGCTCTCGACGCGTCCTGATCTCGCCTCGTCCATTTGGTATGACTTGGCCGTTGAACAGGAACTCGAAAATCTATTGACCGAGGCAGAACAATCTTTACTAGTCGTGATTAACCTATTATCGAAACCACAAGCACTGGTCGAGGTGACGGGCGTGGCCGTCGATGACATTCGCTCGCAAGCTGCCGAAGTGCAGGAGCGTTTTGGGCAAGTTTCGCTGAAACTCAAAAAGATCGATCAAGCCCGGAGAGCATTCGACGCTTCGCGAGAACTGGACCCGTCCCGCTCGCCGCGCTTGGCCTATGATCTTGCGCGGGTATATCGTGACGCCGGTCGTTCGGATGAGGCTCTCAAGCAACTGGAGGGCTATCTACGCAGTATGCCTTCGGGAACCGAACCGTATCAGATGAAAATCGACATTCAAAAAACCTTGGGCAAAATCGACACCGCACTCAATGAATTAGAAGCCGCCTCTGATCGCGATCCGAACAACATACCCCTCAGACTCCTTCTGGCGAAAGAACTGAACGCAGCGAAACGCGCAGCACAAGCAGAGACGGTTTATACGGAACTGGTTGGTAGGCATTCTACGGTTGAAGTATATCGTGGCTTATTCGGTCTGTATTCGCAGCAAGGGGCTATCGGAGCGGCTAAGGCATTAACGCGATTGGATCGGGCGATTAGCGGAGCAGTCGGCAAGAAGGACGAACCTGCCGATGCGACGCAAGCTGCCGGTGCCCGGGCAATGCTGATCGTAATGAGGGCTGATAGTGGCCTGGTGCGGGGGATGCTTCAGTCCGCGTTAGGACAACTGGTGCCCGGGCGGTTAAATTATGTGACAAAGATCACACTGGGAACGCTTGCAGCGCGGACTAATGAACTGGCTACGGCCGAACGCCTCTATCGAGCGTGCATGAGGGCTCGACCTGATGATTTAGGTGGAGCCGAGGCGGAGTTGTATTCTGGGTTGCTTCAGGTACTCCAACTCCAGCACAAATACGCTGAAGTCATCCAGCTTGGGACGAAGGGTCTGGATAGCGCTCATCAAACGAATCGTCTTC
>RGDT01000268.1 GCA_009918525.1 Planctomycetia bacterium | reverse complement strand
CCGTCTCCGCCGATTGTCACACTGGCGAGGGGGCACTTAGGTCCGATCCAGCGCACGGGTGCGGCGGCTTATTTCATCTTATTACCTGCCGACCGAAAAAACAAGTTATAAGTGCCAACCGACGCGACAGCCGTTCCTATCAGACTCCACCACATCGCCAGCTCTTTCACTCCTATCGCCTGAATGATCCCCAACATCGCCGAGGCGACCGCCAACGCCAAGGATATTGGCACCACCTTGGTCGCCACTCGCGTTAGCTGTCTTGTCTCATTTTCCGCCAGCACGCCGGTGAGCCGTTCGCTGGTACTGTCCACGACTTCAAACAGCACCTTGGTATTGAGATGATTGAATATGAGAAGCCAGAGTTCCTGGGCCTGGAGCTGGTTGCTGACCTCCGGAAAATAAGCCCGCGTGCGGAACTTCAAAAACCGCATCTGCAATTCTTCGACATGCTTGCGGAACTTCGCGTTGTTCAGCTCCTCGTGAGGACCTTCCCCTGCCAAATCTTTGATGGCGTTGGACAACTCATCACTAAAATCGAGCAACGCCGCCCGCTGATAATGTGCCAGCAAGTTCATCAGAAAATAATGACGCTGAAAATGCGTCTTGAGAATGTTGCGGAAAAACGGATCATCCTTGCCGATCATCGAAAAACCATAACCGCTGCAATAGTAAGTCGTTCCATAGTGAGAAAAGCGATCGTAGGTATGGCCGGCACGCCGTTTTTCCAAAAACATGAAGTTATACGGATAGCTGTTGGGTTTCCCGGTATCATCGGGAGCATCCACGAACGTGATGCGGTCGGCGTCGCCCTCCGATATCGCGCTGGGGTCGGGTACGGCAAAGTAGGACATCGTCGGAATGCGTTCGTCCGTTAATTGCTGGTAACACAACGAATAGGCATTCCCCTCTTCGAGCTGCTTCCGCGATTGCAAAGGCTGCAGTGGACCAAAGAAGAATTGCCAATGATCGCATACCGGCGGCTCGGCCCCCTGTTGGGTGAAGTCCCGATACTTTTGCTGCTGCGTTGTGACATCAGACGCCCTCAAAGGTTTGTCATCCGCATCAAGCCAGGTGACTTGTTGCACACACAACCCAGGAACCTGTTCCCCTTTCCAAAACGGTGGATAGATTCGCCGAAACTGATCCTGAAACTTTTGCAGTTCCCAAAGGTTCCGGCCCTCGGCCATCAACTCGATGGCCAACAAAGCAACGCGTGTTTTCATCAAGTGGAGTTCGCAGCGTTCCACGCGAAAACGCTTGGGCGTCTCCCCCGGATCAACCACGACATCGACCGCGTGAACATCGTCGCGTTTGAGAATGCGTGTGCTGAGGTCTTTTTTCTTGGTGCCGCCGTCGCCCATCAGGAAATCGCGTACGAACGGATGGAAATAGACAATTTCTTCGTAACGATAGCTATCAGGAATCGGCGTAATGTCGTTATCGTCATAAGGTTGACCATCGGGGTTGTTTTGAAAAGCATCCTTCCAGCGTGCATTTTGGATAAACCATTTCGACCACTGCGAGATGAGCGGATCCTGAGGGGCACCACGATTAGGCACCCCTCGAAGCACTACAGGCCAAATCAAGATGAGACGAAACTCACCCACCACAATGGATGTTGCGTGGTTACCACTCATGACAAATAGGGCTCCAAACTATTGATTAACTGCGCTGGATCGAGTCGTTCCGCGCACCCCCAGTAACCGCGCAGCGGCAATTCGCCACCGAACCAGCTTGCGGGATGCGCCCTCTTGAGAGCTTCTATACAATCTCCGGCCCCAAAGAACATGGTCTGAGTCGGTGCGAGGATGAGCAAATTCTGATAGCCCGGACCTCCAAGACGATCATCAAGACTATCCGTAACAGTCGCCGCCCGCGTGTGAGGCAACTCCACGAGAGTGAGCCGACCACCGAAGACCGGCTTGGCCCGCAGGCAGGCGACACGGCCCTGAGCTTCCTCTTCGGGGGTGATCCCCTGAGCGGCCCGGTCACGTCGGCGAATGTCTTGCAATTCTTCCAACGTCGCGTTCAGCTCCAACATCGCGGCGATATGACCGCGATCATTGGCCGCCACCAGGGCCAAGTCGCGCGTCCAGGCCGATGCCGGAAAGGAAAAAGTCGCAAACACTTGCTCCAAGGCCGTCGGTCGTCCGCACCCCGCGCGATCACCATGATGATCGATCCAGACAAAAGAGGCACGCGGTAGCTCGGCCGGGAGATCGTCTTGAAGCTCGATCAACACAACGGGCCGTTGGTGTTGCGAGGCCGTCCAAAGTTCGTCCCGGTAGGCCGACGCACGAGCTCCCCAAGCCAGGTGATGATCGCACAATTCAACATTGGGAAGTGGTCGCAGCAGTGCCCCGATGGTTAGCATTTCCAGGTCGTAGCCACCCAGGCACACCAGCACGATTGGCGATTGCATGAATAGGTCTTTCCGTTTGAGATGACAGCATACCGACACTGGTCGATCACAGGAGATGTTCTAGGCGGCTGGCCACTCTTACCCCGTGCAAACCATCGCGGCCTGGTCGCTGGCCACCTCGTGACGGTCAGCCCGCCGCGTCAATCGCCCGACGCATGGCAGCCACAGACTCTCGCCCAAAGCGCTTTTGCGTCCGCCGCATCCAAAAATATCCCAGCCGAGCCAGGAAATGATGGGGCCGGGAGAAGGCAAGAATATCGTAGAATACGCTATCGGTTGATCGGTCCCATTCGATCAAGAAGCGCTCCTCTCCACTGCCCACATGGCCCGGCAAGGTGCCATACGCGAACCCGAAACGCTTGACCGGCCCATCCTGATCTACCACGACCACAATGCGGCAGGCGTTCAGCCACCACAAGCCGAGGGACTGGCCCAGGATGGCCACCGCCTGTCCTTCTTGGATTGGCGTATGTTGGGGGCATGCCTCCAGCCAGCCAAGGCGGAATTGCTGCCAACGCTGGAGAGCAGCTTTTGCAGCGTCGAACACCTTCTCACCCGCACCGAGCCTCATGCGGGTGTGGTCTAGGACGTAGTCGGTGGGGGGAATTTTGACGGTTGCTCCTACCGCCGAGTACGTGAGATCGAGCCTAGACTGCACTTCTAGGAAAGCCTGAATCCTCTCGATGGTCGGTTTACGCAATAAAAGCATCGACTCTCCTCGAACACGATCTAGAGCATCAGTGCTATTCTTATAACCGATAGGCCGTAAAATGCACAACACAGAGGGCATTCACCCGCGTGGAGTGAGGACCGATGGCAAACGTGGACCATGAGACCCGGCCCCTGATCCTGCTCACGGGTGCCACCGGCTACGTCGGTGGTCGGCTGAATCCGTTGCTGGAAAACCGAGGAGCAAGACTCCGCTGTCTGGCCCGCAGCCCGGACAAAATGCGTCCCCGTGTGCAGCCCGGCACGGAGGTTGTCCAGGGCGACGTGCTGAACCCCGCTTCCCTCGACCGGGCTTTGCAGGGTGTTCAGACAGCGTACTACCTCGTTCACCTGATGTCCGGGTCGAAGGACTTCGAGAAGGAGGACCGCCAGGCGGCCACGAACTTTGCGCGGGCGGCAAAGAAGGCTGGGTTGAAGCGCATCATCTACCTGAGTGGCCTGGGCGACGATGCGGACACGAAACTTTCCCCGCACTTACGCAGCCGTCACGAGGTCGGCCAAATTCTGCGAGATTCCGGCGTAGAAACCATCGAGTTCCGGGCCTCCCTGGTGATCGGCACCGGCAGCCTGTCTTTCGATCTGGTGAAGTCGTTGACCGACCGGCTGCCGGTCATGCTCTGCCCGCGCTGGCTGACGACGCTTACGCAGCCCATCGCCGTGGACGACGTACTAGCCTATCTGTTGGCGGCCTTGGATTTGCCACCAGGCGAGAGCCGCATTTTCGAGATCGGATGCCCGGATGTCACGACCTATGGCGGCATGATTCGGGAATACGCTAGGCAAAAAGGATTGCGGCGCTGGCTGATCTCGGTGCCCGTGCTAACGCCATACCTGTCGAGCTTGTGGCTGGCCCTGGTGACACCCGCTAGTTTCGAGGTCGGAAGGCACCTGATTGAGGGGCTGAAGAACCCCACCGTGGTTCGTGACAGACTAGCTCTGGAGGTTTTCCCGATCAAGCCGATGGATATTCGCGAAGCGATCCAGAAAGCGCTCGCCAGCACGACCGTATGATCAGCCTAGTCACCCGGTGGATCATTCCTCCGGTTGTTTTCGCTCTTAACAGAGCCGGAAGCGTCAGCGACGGTTCTGGTGTGCCGTCGCCGACGCTTCCTGCCGAAGACCGCGCTTGATCGTGGAGACGCTAAAGCGCGGTCTTGGGAAGAAATAACTCGACAAAAGGTCTAGGCGATAGCATACCTCTTGGGCACCTCCGCCCCGGCAACGTAACTCAGCTTCCCGATCTTGCACATCTGATATACCCCAATCCGAAAATCAGGGCAGGTGCTCACGAGACAGTACGCATCCACCGGCGTGAAACCATACTCCGCTGTCAGCCATTCCATCAATCGTACCGTCGCCGTTTCCACCGCAACTTCGAGCGGTCGATCCGCTGCCAACGCTACCAACGAACTCGGCTTCTCGATACGCATCCAGGGGACTTTCTTGCCCGAAATCACTGACAACTTGACTTTCACGTCCGCGCACGTCTCTGCCGCTGTGCCCGTAAACTCCGTGTCACCCTGACTGGCGTGCACATCCCCTAAGTAAAACAACGCCCCTTCGTGATGCACCGGTAAATAAATTCGGTTGCCCGGTGCCACGTCGCGTATATCCAGATTGCCGCCCCACTCGCCCTGGCCGTCAATGCTCGTGCAGACCTCACGATCCGGAGCCACCCCGATCGTGCCGATGAACGGTGTGATCGGCCATTGGATGCGATCGCTGAAATGCAACGTGCCGTCGCGCGTCGTACCCGATGGACCGGGCGTATGCTTAAAAATTTTTGTCGTGTAAGTTCCCGACAGATCGGGCCAACGGGAATTGTTGCCCAACGGCCCACGATTTGGACCAATCGCCACCCACGAATAATCAGCAACCTCGATACTTTCGATATCCACCACCAACGTGTCGCCGCGCTTCGCTCCCTCGACATACACCGGCCCGGCGATGGGGTTGGCCTGTGGAGGCGTGCGGTCGAACCCCGGTCGCTTGCCGGGTACGGCAAGGTCGCCCGGCGTTTTGAAGTATCCTGTGCTGGCGTCCCAGGTTTGCATCTCGAAAACTTCGCCCGCCGCGACTCGCAGAAGTGGTTCATCGCGCCAGTCAAAAGCGTATTTGCGAGCTTGTTCGCGAGAGATGCGTTTCATGTTTCTTGTCTTTCCCTTTTGCGAAAGGACGAGCTGAAGATTAACACACGCTGTGTGGTCGTGCCGAAGCCGCTATACAGGCCGATGATCCTGGTTATTTTACCTATT
>RGDT01000267.1 GCA_009918525.1 Planctomycetia bacterium | reverse complement strand
TGAAGAACGTGGCGCGCAAACACGGAAAGACAGCCACGTTCATGCCAAAACCGCTGTTCGGGGATAACGGCAATGGAATGCACGTACATTGCTCCCTTTGGAAAGGTGGTATGAATCTTTTTGCGGGTAATAAATACGCCGGGTTATCGGAAATTGGTGTCTGGGCGATTGGGGGATTATTACGGCACGCCCCGGCCCTGTGTGCGTTTACGAATCCCACGACAAATAGCTACAAACGTTTGACGCCAGGCTACGAAGCTCCGGTCAAACTGACCTATAGCCGACGTAACCGTTCGGCGGCCATCCGTATCCCGGTCTACTCACCCCGGCCGGGTACCAAACGACTGGAATACCGGCTGCCGGACTCGGCTAGTAACCCGTACTTGTCGTTTGCCGGGATGCTGATGGCCATGCTGGACGGGATCAAGAACAAGATGAACCCCGGGGAACCATTGGACAAGGACGTATACGACCTGGACCCCGAAGAACTAGCGCATGTAGCCCAGCCGCCCAACTCGCTAGAAGAAGCCCTCGAAGCCTTGGCCCGCGACCATGAATTTTTGCTGCAAGGCGATGTCTTCAGCGATGACGTGATCAAAACTTGGATTTGGTACAAGCGCGAGAAAGAAGCCGACGAACTGCGGTTGCGACCTCACCCTTATGAATTCAGTTTATACTTTGATATCTGAAGAATCTCTCCTTCCCGCGGGCGCTCTCTCCGTTCCGCGAAGACCTTACCTTATGTCCCCTCGCTGCGTCGGCGACCGGGTGCAGGGTGAGGTAGGTCCTTTTCCTTTACACCACAGGATTTGACGACGAATGACTACATCCCTCCGACACGCGGCCTTGCAAAACTACACGACCGCGAAACACGATCTGGCGAATGTTCCTTTCAAGGAAAAGCCGATCAAGGATCTTTTCGGTGCTCACGTCTTCAGTGAAGCGGTTCAACGCGAACGGCTCCCCAAACCCGTATTCAAGGCGTTACAGCGGACCATCAAGCAGGGCGCGCCGCTCGATCCGGATATTGCCGACGCCGTAGCCACGGCCATGAAGGATTGGGCATTGGAAAAGGGCGCGACCCACTACACCCACCTCTTCCAGCCGATGACCGGCTTGACAGCCGAGAAGCACGATAGTTTCATCAGCCCTGCGGACGGTGGCAAGGCGATTCTCGAGTTCAGCGGCAAGGAACTGGTGCGAGGCGAACCCGACGCCAGCTCGTTCCCCTCAGGCGGTTTGCGGGCGACGTTTGAGGCTCGCGGCTACACGGCCTGGGACCCGACCAGCCCCGCCTATATCATCGAAGGAGCCAACGGCGCAACGCTTGTGATTCCCACCGCCTTCCTAAGCTGGACGGGCGAAGCCCTTGACAAAAAGACGCCTCTCTTGCGTTCGATGGAGGCTCTCTCCAAGCAAGCGTTGCGTATCGTCAAACTGTTCGGGCACAACAACGTCAAGAAGGTCTTCACCACCGTTGGACCTGAGCAGGAATATTTCCTGATCGACAAGGCGTTCTTCTACGCACGTCCCGACCTCATCACCACCGGCCGCACCCTGTTCGGAGCGAAGCCGCCCAAGGGTCAGGAAATGGAAGACCAGTACTTCGGCACTATCCCCGAGCGGGTGCTGGCGTATATGGCTGATGTCGAGGCGCAATTGTTCCAACTCGGCGTACCCGTCAAGACCCGGCACAATGAAGTTGCGCCCAACCAATACGAATTGGCTCCGGTCTTTGAAGATAGCAACCTCGGCACCGATCACCAGATGCTGACGATGGAAGTGCTTCGCAATACCGCCGGAAACTATGGACTGGTTTGTTTGTTGCACGAAAAGCCGTTCGCCGGAATCAACGGTTCAGGCAAGCACAACAACTGGTCGATGTCCACGGACACCGGCGAGAATCTGTTGGAGCCGGGCGACACCCCTCACGACAATACGCAGTTTTTGGTGTTCTGCACTGCCGTTATTCGAGCCGTCAATAAATACGCCAAGCTACTCCGCGTCAGTGTCGCCAGTGCGGCGAACGATCACCGACTGGGAGCCAACGAAGCGCCCCCGGCGATCATCAGCATCTTCATGGGTGAGCAGCTCCAGGACGTGCTGAATCAGGTGATGGAACTCGGTTCGGCCAAGACCAGCAAACAAGGCGGGTCGATGGAATTGGGTGCAACGGTACTGCCCAAGCTGCCCAAGCACGCGGGCGACCGCAACCGTACATCGCCGTTCGCCTTCACGGGCAACAAGTTCGAGTTCCGGGCGGTAGGTTCGTCATTTTCCATCGCCGGGCCGAACACGGTGCTAAATACCATCGTGGCCGAATCGCTGGACTATATCGCGACGAGTCTGGAAAGCGCCATCGCGGCAGGCAAAGACCTGTACAAGGCGATTAATGAAATGCTTCCGACCATTCTCAAGGAGAACGCCCGCGTTCTGTTCCTGGGTGATGGCTACTCTGCCGAGTGGCACGCTGAGGCCGAGAGACGCGGTCTGCCTAACCTGCGCACGACGCCGGACACCTTGGGCGTGATTCTGGAAAAGGATGCGACCGACCTGTTCACCAAGTACAAGGTCTACAGCGAACGCGAGTTGCAGAGCCGTTTCGCGATTCTCTGCGAGAACTACGTCAAGACCGTGAATATCGAAGGGCAATGCGCGGCGATGATCGCCAAGACCATGATCTTACCGGCGGCACTGCGGTATCAGGGTCAACTGGCCAGCTCGATCGCGGCCCTGAAGGGAGTCTACGACAAGGTTCCTGCGACTCAAACGGAGCTACTGAGCAATCTGGTCACCGCCATCGACGCCTTCCAAACGGCAACCGCCAAGCTGGAACACGCGTTGCATCACCACGCCGAGGGCAGCTTGCACGACCACACCTTGCACGCTCGCGATCACGTCCTCACAGCTATGGCCGAAGTCCGCAAGTTTGGCGATACGCTGGAAACGATGGTAGCCGACGACCTGTGGCCGTTGCCGACCTATCGCGAGATGTTGTTCTTCAAATGATTGGTGACAATTCACGAGAGGCGAAACGGGCGGTATCTCTTCCGGAGATGCCGCCCGTTTCTATTGGGTTTGTGGGCAGGAGAGGGGAAGATGCCCCGACTCCCCGTTTGACGGAGCCTCCGTTAACGCAAACGACGTAGGAAGTCGGCAAATGATTCTCGATATTCCGTAGGCGGCGTCGGTCGGCCTGCGCCTCGTGCCGCTTCCGGCGAACCGGGCGGTGGTTTGGTACCGATGCCTCCGACAGTCGGTAAGGCTCCCGCCGTGCCTGGAACGGCGTTATCGCGTTCCTCTTCGTCCTTGATGCGTTTGGCGAGTGCGGAGTAGTCTTTGAGGAAATTCTCGAACTGCTCGCGGGACATTTTTGCATCTTTCAAGATATCGTCACCGACTGATTTGCGGAACTCTTCGAGTTGGAGCATGGTTGCCCGCGCTCCGACGGGGCGTTCGCGTCGGGCACGGGGAGATTCTTCGCTACCCGGACCACCGCTGCCACCTGCGTCTTTCGCTTGGCCCGGTTTACCGCCTTTACCTCCGGGCATGGTAGCCATGCCTTCTTGGTCGCCCGGCTTATTTTCACCGGGCGCCATGCCCGCCATACCCGCCATGCCGGACGGTTTACCCTCACCGTTCATGCCCATGTCGGGGCTGCCATCTTTGGCCTTGCCGCCTTCACCGGCCGGAGGGCCATCCCCCCCCTTGCTCATACCCATGCCCTGAGCTGGCGGGGTATCGCCTTTACCAGGGATGTCGCTTGGTTTGCCGTCTTTGCCTTCTCCCGGCTTGGAATCTGGGGGCGGCATCCCATCTGATGGCTTGCCCATCGTCGCCCCATCCGGCGGTGGGCCGTCGGGTTTGCCTTGGGCTTTGTCGTCGGGTTTGGCCTGTTGGCCAGGTTTACCTTCTGCGGCTTTGTCGTCAGGGCGAGCGGCCTCGTTGGGATTGCCGTCTTTAGCGTCGCCGGGAGCCTGATCACCAGGCATCGGTTCGCCGCCCTTGGCCATGCCGTTATCTTTACCGGACGGGTCTTGTCCTGGTCCTTTGGCTTCACCAGGCTTATCCTGACCGGGTTTCTTATCGCCGGACACCCCTGGTTTGCCTGGTTCACCACCTTTAGGTTCTTTGGCGTCTTTGCCCTCATCTTTGCCACGACCTGCCTTTTCGGGCTGACTACCGCCCTTGTTCTCGCCCGGTTTTTCACCTTCACCCGGCTTATTCTCGCCGGGCTTGTTCTCGCCGGGCTTGGGTTGGTTGTCCCCTCCTTTGCTCTCTTTCGGCTGACCGCCTTTGTCGCCGTCCTTTTTATTGAGGGCCTCACGCAACTGGTCGGCCTTCGCTTGGGTGTCCTTGTCTTGATCGTTCTTGGGATCACCGTTTTTCGGTTCGGGATTGGGTTGATTACCCATTCCGCCATTCTCCCGGGCTTGGGCGTCGGCTTTTTCTTGACCCTCTTCTTTTTTCTTGTCGTCGTCGCGTTGCTGCTTTTCTTTCTTCAGCCCCTCTTCTTGCTTTTTATCGTGTTCTTCTTTCTTCTGCTTTTCTTGGTCTTGTTTCTTTTTCTCCGCCTGAGCGTCGCCTGCGGCTTTAAGGGTGATACGGTAGGTTTCACTTCGCCCCACATTCGGCTGGCGATAGTCGCAAGCATCGCGCACCTCCAGCCAATACTCGATCACCATACCAGGGTTAAGTTCGGCCTTTAACTTCGACGGTATCAACACTTCACGATAAGAGAGCGTCCGCGGTGTTCCGAATGCGACCGTCCCGAGTTTGTCCGCCAGATACGGCATCGAAATAAGGTTCGCCCCATTCTGCGCTTCTGGGGGGAGAGGAGAAGACCCCTTATCCCCCGCAGTTCCCCCTCTCGCTGCGGATAGCTTCAGAACTAGCGTCAATCCGGCTAGACCAATATCATCCGTCGCTTCGGCCGCTAGTGGCAATTGCCCGTTGATTGGTATCTCGAGATCCTTAGCCGGGGCGGTGAATTTCACCGTGGGAGCCTGGTCGGGAATGACGAAAACATCGCTCGGCTCGGCGTCGGTGTAGGTCTCGCCATTCATGGCCGTGTAACTTAGGCGAACCTTGCCCGGACGATCCAGCACCAGACGATAACGCGGCCCACTCGGTGTGACCTCGCCCGGTAGAATCAACCCCTTACCGTCATCACCAATAAATTCGAGTTTACATTCGCGTAGTTCCCGATTGGCCTTCGCTGTGATCGTAACCTCTGTTCCGCGGAGATCTTCCAGACGACGAGTTGACCCTGTACGGTCCGCTTTTTGCACATAGGGCCTGTAACGGTACGTGGCCAGAAACCCCGTGAGTGCAGGCATTGACCGGACCGATACGCGATACTCGGCGCTCGCACCATCTCCAGCCGTGACACGATACCAGAATCCGTTGCCCACCTCCAACGGGCCAAGA
>RGDT01000266.1 GCA_009918525.1 Planctomycetia bacterium | reverse complement strand
TCCGCAGCTCCTGCGCTCGGCGCCAATTTGCCTCGATTGGGCGATGCAGGGGGAGAGGATCTTTCGCCACTTGCTGGCCTCGTGGATTCGTGGACTGGTTCAAATCTCAGGTCTGCGTATAAGGGTCCTGTCGCCAAACAAGAATATGAACAGAAGCGGGCATTACTTCAGGCGGCTCTGGATAAAGAGCGTGGTGGTTTGAGTGATGATCAGTTGAATTATCTGAAGACGCGACTTCAGGAGAAGAACAATCGGGCTCTGCTTGAGTCTGGTCGTCAGGCTCGATTTGAGTCATCTCAAGATTGGAAGATGGAAGAAAACATCAGAAAAGATGTGAGCAAGATTTCAGATCTCTTCAATGAAGATATGAGGGGTATTGATACGCTTGAATATGCCCTCAATAGTGGTGATTTAGGAATGATCAAATCGACTCTCTCTCAATTTGCTCGCGGACTTACCGGTGAAACGGCGTTCGATGTGCTGGCAGTTGCTCGTCGTCTCAAGGCGCAGGGTAAATCGGTCATCGAACTACAAATCGGCGATAGTCCCTTTCCCAGTACCAAGCACGCTCTCGACGCTGGACATCAGGCCATTCGCGATGGCCATACGCACTATTGTCCCTCTCCGGGCTTGCCGTCCTTCCGCGAAACGGTTGCCGCCGTTTATGCCAAAGAATTTGGCGTGACCATCGGCCCCGAAAATGTTGTCGTCGGGCCGGGGGCCAAGGTGTTTGAGCAGTTTTTCTGCGAGGCGTATCTCGATCCGGGTGATGCGGTGCTGGTCTTCTCTCCGGCGTTTCCGACCTACGCGCCCAACATTCAACGACGCGGTGGCAGGATCGTTACCAGCTCTTTGCAACAGTCTAAGCAGTTCCGACCAGACCTCAACGACGTCGAACGCTTCGTTAAGCACGAACCAAAAGCACGTGCCATCTTCCGGCGGACGATCTCAAAGGCATTGCCGACCTGGTTCGAGGCCGTCCCATTGCGATTCTCAGTGATGAACCCTATTGCCATATGGTCTGGGAAGGCCGACACATCACGCCCCTAGTCGAGCCAGGAATGCTCGCACAGACGATGGCCGTGTACACCTTCAGCAAGTCGTACAGCATGAGTGGGTGGCGATTGGGCTACGCGGTCTGTGAGGCCGGCGTCGCTGAGACGGTCGGCAAGATGATCAACACGTCGTTATCGTGTGTGCCTCCCATTGTCCAATTGGCCGGACAGGCGGCGCTAGCCAACGACAGCATGGAACGCGACGAGGTCATGGGCCGATTTAAGAAGAAGGTACAACTGTTGGTCGAGGCGTTGCGAACGATACCCGAGGTCGAGGTACTGATGCCGGCTGGGACGTTCTACGTCTTTCCGCGTGTCGAGCCAATCTGTGCTCGGCTGGGCATAACATCGCATGGGTTGGCTATGTTCTTGCTGGAAGCGGCCGACGACCACCGGGGCGTCGCTTGCTTGGGTGGTGAGTGCTTCGGCCCTGCCGGTCAAGGGTTCCTCCGGTTTAGCTGTGCGGAGCCGGACGACAAGTTGTTGGGGGCAGTGGAATTCCTCCGCGAAGCCATCACACGTACCGACCGCATCGCCCGCTATTTAGAAGCCAACCCAAAGTATCGCCGATGAGCCGATCCTTAAGAGTCGGAAGCATAAGTCACGGCAACATCAGTTGTCACGACCGTTCTGGCTCTGATCGGGATGCTCGGCGTAAACGCACGCACGAAGTTACGAAAGAACCTCAGCTATGCGGAGAGAACCGATGATATAGGGGCTAGTGGCGTAGTCGGGTGGCGTCAACGGCACCTTGCCTATTGCGTTACTGGTTCATAGTCTCCCATGAATACCCGCGTTGGGCCTCTCCCGAACCTACCCCGAATCATTGGCCGGAGTGATTGCGCATGGCGACGAATCAACTGTTCGCGACGAAGAAACTCAACGATCTGCTCGCTGAAGCAAAAGGTGATGACCGGCTAAAGCGAGTCCTGGGACCGGTCTCGTTGACCGCTCTGGGGATTGGGGCGATCATCGGGGCGGGTATATTTGTCTCCACGGGATCGGCGGCGAAGGAGGTCGCCGGGCCAGCGTTGATGTTGTCCTACGTCGTCGCGGGCTTGACATGTATTTTCGCCGCCCTGTGCTACGCCGAATTCGCCAGCATGGCACCCGTCGCCGGGTCGGCCTACACCTATGCCTATTGCACCATGGGCGAACTATTCGCTTGGATCATCGGGTGGGATCTCGTGCTAGAGTATGCAGTCGGGTCGGCCACCGTTGCAAATGGTTGGTCAGGCTACTTCCAGGCCGTCATTGCTAAAGTGGGGATTGTCTTACCCAAGGAATTGCAATCCGCCCCGATCAAGTTCAACCACAGTGCCCCTTGGAACGATTTCGCCGCCTGGTTCGAGCCTACCGGTTCTTTTGTCAATCTTCCGGCTGTTATTATCGTCGCCATCATCACGGCCGTACTGGTCAAGGGCATCAGCGAATCCGCCGGATTCAATGCCTTCATGGTGGGTATCAAGGTGTTTGCCGTCTTGTTCGTCATTCTAGTCGGTTACTTTTTTATTAACCCCGCGAATTACGAGCCTTTTGCTCCCTTCGGTTACGGTGGTTTCAGCTTGTTGGGCGTCAAAGACTTGAGCGTCGGCTGGGACGACAAAGCCGGGAAACCGTTGGGAATGCTTGCAGGGGCGGCGATTATCTTTTTCGCCTACATCGGGTTTGACTCGGTCAGCACCCATGCGGAAGAAGCCAAAAATCCTAGCCGGGATGTGCCGATCGGGATTATCGCCTCGCTAATCGTTTGCACGATTCTATACATCGGCGTCGTAGCCGTTCTGACCGGCATGGTTTCTTACAAGGACATCGACAAGAACGCCGGTGTAAGTTCGGCGTTCAAGGAAGCGGCCAAGGTAGAGGGCATATCTCCACTTATGAAGTCGATCCTGCTGAGTAGCGAAGTCATCATCGCCTGTGCAGGTGTTGCCGGGATCACGTCCGTGCTACTGGTAATGATGCTTTCCGGACCTCGGGTCTTCCTGGCGATGGCTCGTGACGGCCTTGTGCCCAAGGCTTTCTTTGCCGATGTTCACCCTACGTTCAAGACACCGTGGCTAAGCACCATCGGTATCGGCATCTTTGTAATGATTCTGGCGGGGCTGCTGCCGATTGACGCCTTGTTAGAATTGGCTAACATTGGAACTCTGTTCGCCTTCGCTGTAGTTTGCGCCGCAGTGATGGTGATGCGTCAAACCAACCCGACGGCCGCCCGCCCGTTCCGCTGCCCGTTGGTACCGATTGTGCCAATTTTGGGAATCGCGCTTTGTATATTGTTGATGCTGTCGCTGCCTGTGGGTAACTGGCTGCGACTTGTAGTGTGGCTACTGATTGGGCTAGTGATTTACTTTGGCTATGGCAAACAACATAGCACGCTAGGTAAATCTCTGCGTAACGAGACAGCGGGGACCCCCTGAGATGGCCGACGAGCGCGGTACAACGTCCGGGTTTCAGCAAAAACTCGGACTTTTCGACGCCACGATGCTTATCGCGGGGACGATGATTGGCTCGGGGATTTTCATTGTTTCCGCCGACATTGCTCGCGACGTGGGGGCTTCAGGGTGGCTGCTGGCCGTATGGGTAATGACGGGAGTCGTCACCATCATGGGCGGATTGGCATACGCCGAATTGGCAGCCATGATGCCTCGTGCCGGAGGGCAATACGTCTTCCTGCGCGAAGCGTTCTCGCCTCTGTGGGGATTTCTGTATGGGTGGACGGTGCTGCTCGTCATCCAAACGGGAAGCATCGCCGCCGTGTCGGTGGCGTTTGCAAAGTTCCTAGGCGTCCTGGTGCCGCAACTCGGTACGGGTGAAGCGGCGTTGCTGATGAAAATTAGTTTCGACAAACCCGTGCAAGTATTTTTACCTTTGCCTTGGTCGAACACACCGCTACAAGTCTTCGAGCGAACGGAATTTACGATTCACGCGGGTCAACTCGTGGGTGTCGCCGTCATCGTGCTGTTGACTTGGCTGAACTGTCGGGGAGTCCGCGAAGGCAGCCTGATTCAAAACGTCTTCGGCTTGGCCAAGACGCTTGGTCTCATGGTGCTGATCTTCGCAGGGCTGTTCGCAGCGTCCAGCGCGGTCGTGATTGCCAGCAATCAGAGCGATCCCTGGACGGGCATCTTGACCACTCCACGGTTTGCCGATGTGAAAAAGTTGGTAAACCTGCCGCCGGGCATCGTGGCTTTGATGGTTGCGGGCGGAGCGATGGTCGGGGCATTGTTTTCCGCGGATGCTTGGAACAATGTGACCTTCACTGCGGGGGAAGTGAAGAATCCACAGCGCACGTTGCCCCTGAGCCTGATACTCGGGCCGGGGCTGGTGATCGGCCTGTACTTACTTGCTAATCTCTCCTACTTAGCGGCCTTGCCGCTTCAAACGGAAACGACAAGGACCGTCACCGTCCTCGAAGAGCGAGCCAAGGAAGCAGAGAGGGCGGGAGATGAAAAAACGGCCAAAGCCTTGCGAGAAGAAGCCGAGGGCGTCTTGGATCGGGCTTCGGTGTTGGACCGAGGAATATCGCGGGCCAAAGGCGACCGGGTTGCGACGGCGGTCATGTCCTTGACCTCACCGGGAGTTGGCGTGTGGTTCATCGCGGTCGCCGTCATGATCAGTACGTTCGGCTGCGTCAACGGCATGATCCTCATGGGGGCGCGGTTGTATTATGCGATGGCTCAGGACGGCCTGTTCTTTTCACAGGTGGGTTCGCTGAACACACGAGGCGTACCAGCCGCCGGCTTGATCATCCAGAGTGCGTGGTCAATCCTGCTGGTGTTTTCCGGTTCGTACAACGAACTGCTCGACTATGTCATCTTCGCCGCTCTATTGTTTTATGCTCTGACGGTCAGCGGACTGTTCGTCCTGCGTTATAAGCAACCGAACCTACCGCGCCCCGTGAAGGCGTTTGGTTATCCAACCATACCGGCGCTGTATGTGGTGTTTTGTACGCTAATCATGTTAGATCTGTTGATCGTGCGACCCGAATACACCTGGCCGGGGCTGGTCCTGGTGCTGGCGGGGATTCCGGTTTATTTCGTGTGGCGTTTGCTGGGGAGAAAGCCCGTTGCGGATTCAACGCATTGAATGTGAGTTGTTGCACGTCCCGTTAGCTCGGCCGCGGGCTTCACCGTTGGAATCGGCCAATGGACGCCTGAATCATGTGGTGGTCTTGATGGTCCATCTCACGACGGACGAGGACTTGCGCGGTTCGGGCTTCGCCTATGCCCTGCAATCATCGGGACGCGCGTTATTAGCCGTCGCCGAAGACGACATCGCGCCGCTGTTGCTGAACCGCACGTTCTGGCCGTCCGAGAACAGGACGCCACCAACGTTGGCCGCAACAATCGTCGTCCACGCCGAGCCGTTATAC
>RGDT01000265.1 GCA_009918525.1 Planctomycetia bacterium | reverse complement strand
CGAAATTACGCTGGAAACCGGTGTCCGCGTCAACAAGATCACCTCCCTGGCCGACGATCTGGCCCTCAATCTGAAGGTGCCCAGCGTCCGCATCGTCGCCCCCATCCCCGGCAAAAACGCCGTCGGCCTGGAATTACCCAACGACCAACGCGCCGACGTTCGGCTCAAGGAAGTCATCCAGACCTCGACGGCGGCTGTCGCTCACTGCAAAATCCCGATTTTCCTGGGCAAAGATGCAGCCGGTAAACCTTTGGTACGCGATCTGGCCGAAATGCCGCACTTGCTCATTGCCGGCACAACCGGTACAGGCAAATCGGTATGCCTCAACGCGGTAATCATGAGTCTCTTGATGACGCGACGCCCGGACGAAACGAAACTGGTCCTGATCGACCCCAAGGGCGGCGTCGAAATGGAGTGCTACAGCCGCGTACCGCACCTGATGAGTCCGATCATCGCGGACATGAAGAAAGCCGAAGCGGTCCTGGCGTGGGCGGTAGACAAGATGGAAGAGCGCTATGATCTGTTGCGCCGAGCACGTGTGCGTTCTGTGTCGTCGTTCAACGAGCTGGGTCGCGATGAGATCCTCAAACGAGTGCGACCCAACGACGACGAGGAAACCGTCCAGGTGCCAGACCGTCTGCCCTACATTGTTATTGTCATCGACGAGATGGCCGACCTGATGATGCAGATGAAACGCGAAGTCGAAGGCCACGTCATCCGGTTGGCGCAAAAGTCGCGAGCGGCAGGCATTCACCTGATTCTGGCCACGCAAAAGCCGACGGTGGACGTGGTGACGGGGCTGATCAAGTCAAACCTGCCGTCGCGAATCTGCTTCAAGGTAGCGCAAAAGAGCGATAGTAGGGTCGTGCTGGACGTGATGGGAGCGGACAAACTACTCGGACGGGGGGACATGCTATTCTTACCGCCGGGAACGTCGGATCTCATCCGCGCTCAGGGAGCCTATGCCTCGGAGGCGGAAATCGCTCGCGTCACGAATTATCTCGATTCCGAACCGTGCTATGAAGCCGAACTGCTGCAACTGAAGACCAAAGAAGCCCGCGAAGCCGAAGAAGAGGGCGGCTCGCTCAAGGAACGCCTCAAAGCTCGCGACGCCATGTACCAACAGGCCGTCGAGGTGGTCATCAACAGCGGTCGCGGCAGCGTCTCTCTGCTGCAACGTTCTCTGGGTATCGGCTACGGCCGTGCGGCACGCCTGATCGACTTCATGGCTGAGGATGGGATCGTTGGCGAGTATCAGGGCAGTAACGCCCGAAGCGTGAACTACACGCCGGAACAGTGGGCCACCATGCGTCAGGACGTCTGAGCGGACGGCGGTCGGCACGCCCGTTGTCTGCGTCTCGACCAGCACACCCGGAATCTCCGCGCCGCTTTCCTCAACACCGCGACCCGCATTTTTTGCCTTACCTGCCGCGGCGCGTGTATCTTCTAAGTGTAAACTATCTCGCCGTTGTGATTGTATCCATGAGGGTACGATCCGATGGGTGTTGGTTTGAGCCTACCCCGAAATGTGAAATGTGCTCGACTGCCCGCCATTATCCGCCATTGGCTCGATGATGCGCTCAAAGTCTTTCGTCTTTGGGCCAAGCTCCAGCTGCGCAGCTGTAGAAATGGCAGCTGCGCAGCTGAACCCTGAGACTATTAACGGGCGAGCGAGCACATTTCCCATTGGATTAACGGGCCTTCGCGCACCCTTAGTCGGGCGGGCAGGCACAACTAGGAATTGATCGACGGGCGACCGGGCACCGTTCGTTCGGGCAACCGCGCATAAACCCAATGGATGACAATGAGCGCAACTTGATAATTATCAACAACTTGCTCTCGCAATGATGCCCCGACAAACGGTATTTAGAAACCTAGTTAAATCAAACCACCCCAAACGGGTATCTTTCGGATTTCGTACCGCTGTGCTCTTGAATGCCTGGGGGTGGTTGTGAAAGGTTGGATAGACCGGAGTCTGGAGCGATGACCGACAACGACTTCACATCCCTGGCCGATGGCCGCGACGAGATGAATCTCGCGGACTTCCCGATATCAGCGCTTACTCGCACACAAAAGATGGTCGGCGAAGCCAAGCAAGACCGTATGGAGTTTGAGTCATCGCGGTTTGACCCGACCACACGCCAGCGCGTTCGCCAAAAAGTCATTCTGACCTCGACCGCTCACGATGGCCTACCGACGCCTGCCGATGAGCACGTGGTGCTGGCCCTGTTGTACGTTGCCAAGCATCACAACGATTTTGCCGATGCAACCGTGATCTTCTATCCGGCTCAACTATTCAAAATCATGGGATGGGATCCTAATGGCCGAAGCTATACCCGCTTGCGTGAGGTATTGCGTCGGCTGAAGGCTCTGACCGTGCGTTACGAGAACGCCTGGTGGGACTTCGAGGGGCGAGCCTACGAGGAAGAAATAGCGACCGGCATCGTGGCGGCCTATCGCATAGGGCGTCAGACCAGGGGTCCACGCAAACCCGAGCCGTGCAGTTGGGTCACTTGGGGCCCGCAATTCCACGAAAGTCTGCGTAAAGGGAACCTGAAACGGCTAGATCTGGATGTTTTTTTCGCGTTATCGACGCCGACGGCACAACGGATGTATCGGTTTCTTGACAAGCGATTTTATCGCCAGTCGCAACTATCGTTCGATCTGATCGAGTTTGCCTGCGGCCATATCGGCCTGACCGATCCGGGCAATGTAGCCTTGCTCAAGCGGCGATTGACACCCGGACTACAGGAGCTAGAGCGGATCGGCTTTCTTGCGGTTGAGGAACAGCGTTTCATCAAAGTCAAGTACGGCCAATGGCGTATTGTGCTACGTCAGGTCAAGGCGCAAGATATGATAGAGGAAGAAGTTACATCGAATGAACCGGTCTTGTCCGATGAGCAGGCGTTACAGTTGGCTCGTTATTTCCGCGAGAAATGGGGCGAGGGACCGCCTCCAGGGCCGCGCGACGTGGAACAGGCTGCTCGTTTGCTGTCCGAACATGGAGCCGACGAGGCCCAAGTGCTTATTGAAACACTGGTAGAGGTGACACGCAAAGCGTGGCCCGATTGTCGCTCGTTGAGTGGGGCCGTATCGCGCTACCTGGCCGATGCCGTGACGCGCCGCCAGGCAGAGCGAAAGCGCATCGACGGACAGCGTCAATCACTACAACGCCGCCGACAGGAACAAGCCGAACGAGGCCAACAAGATGAAACGACGCAAGACCTCAAGGCTCGGTGGGAGGCGTTGAGCCTGGAGCAACGCCTGGAAATCGAACAGCGTGTCCGCGAGAGAGCCGGTAATGCTCCGGCCATTTTCATTCAACGATTGTGTCTGGACGAAATACAACGAATGCCGACATAATGCGACAATAAGCGACAAATAGCGTCTTGATTGGACGAAATTGACGCTGATTGTCAAGTTTTGGTGGATATTGTCTCATTCGATCGATTTAATGTCCTGCTCGCCGCGAGTGAATCGGTCGTCTGTGGTCGGCTTCCGGGTCGGCAGGGAAAAGCGAGCTTTTTCCTCCGGCTTCCCTTGGGCGTTTATGCTCTGGTATATCCAGTTCAAAAGGATCAGCCCCGGATGAAAATTCGTCACTTCAATCGACTGTTTCAAGACGGCGTAGGACGCGCCTTGCACGAACAGGTCCATCTTATTCTGGATGAGGTAGTACGATGTCGCGCTGTAGGGAACCGATACCGGTGCCCCTCGGCCGAACACGCCGGAAGTCTGATACTCCAGGGCCTGGGGTAAAAACCGTAAATTGGGTGTCCAGCGGACGGGGCCGTTTCCTAGTTCCTTGAGCCAACGCTCGGCGATCTTGCTGGCGATGTAGTCGCGGATGACGGCGTGATCGTGCGTAAAATATAGGCTGATCGTCTGAAACACGATGCAGGGGCCGACGACACCGGGCATGGGGTCCAACCGGATGT
The DNA here is from genome assembly GCA_009918525.1 of Planctomycetia bacterium. Lineage (GTDB taxonomy): Bacteria > Planctomycetota > Planctomycetia > Gemmatales > Gemmataceae > RGDT01. The sequence goes on along the minus strand of RGDT01000265.1, from coordinate 1,492 downwards.
TGGTATTCGTCCAACGCATCGACCCAAGGTTCTCGAACAACAGCGACCGACCGCGCCCCGGTTGGCGGACGCCGAATTGGTGGTAGTCGATTCGCATGTACGACGTGCGCCAGACGAGCCACACGCCCAGGAAGAACAAAATACCGAATCCCGCAGCAGGGATGAGAAAGAACGGCGAACCCAGCACGCCACCAATCAGAAAAAAAGCCATCAGGATTCCAAACGGAATGAGGATGAACGATCCAACTAGATAATCGCGTCCGTAAATCGTCCGCATCCGCCGTCCTAGGGGTTCGCACGGTAAGGGATCATTAACAGTTGGTCGCTGGGACATGATTTCCCACAAGAGGCGTCCGAGAACCTGCGCATTGCGTGACGTGTCGGGCATACAGAAGAATGGATTGACTTCGGCATTACGATAAATTTTAACTTGGCTATCGAAGTAAGCCAGATAGGTCAGTTCTTCCAGGGGATAGACACCGCGACGGGGACCGTGGTGGACGTGCAGACCATCGCGGTCGTAATGCCAGCCGACCCCGATCAGCCGTGCCCGCTGATCTTGCCCTTCGACGGTGCGTCGCACAAGGGCAGTCGTGTTGCGCTCGACCAAAGCATACATCGGATCGGCATTGTTCGCTGCGACGTGATAAAAACATTCGATAGTTTCGGTACGTTCCTCCTTCTCGATCTCGATCAACACACGCCGCATGTAGCTACCATCGGAATTCGGCCACGTCTGGTTCGACAGGGCAATGATCTGTTCGTCATTGATGGTAAGCCGTGACCCATCGCGCCGCACGAGCACAAACCCGTCGAGGGTGACTTCCAACCAACGACGACGGGTCAACTGAATGGCGACGGCAATAAGGCCCGGCACGGATAATGCTGCCGCGATGGCGAGAGTGACAAGTCCCACGATAAAGTTGGTGCGGAACATCATGATGACGCCAACGATGGCAATGATGGCGGCCAAACCAAGCGGGCCGACGACCCAGCCAGAATGCAGCGTTCCGCCGACGAGAATGGGCCGCGTCAGCGATTTGCTGCGCGGAGGCAATGAGGAGGTATGGAGCGGTTTCGCCACAACGGCAACTCCGGGACAGCAAAAGTTCAGGCTATTCGCCTCGGCATCGTCGAGGCGGGGTTGCTACAATGATCATAATGTTAATTGCCCTAAGGATCGAGGTTAGGTTTGTCTCTACTGGATGGGATTAAGTTGTTGCTGGTGCCCATGCTGGTCGTGCTCAACGGCCTGTTTGTGGCAGCGGAGTTCGCCCTGGTGTCGGTTCGCAAGACACGAATCGAGGAAATGCTCGCCAAGGGGGTGCGCGGAGCCAAGTCGGTGTTGACAGCCATCACCCATCTGGATGATGCGATCGCCGCGACCCAGTTGGGTATCACGTTGGCAAGCATCGGCCTGGGCATCGTCAGCGAGCCGGCGCTGGCGCACGCTATCGAGCCGTTGGTCAAGGTAGTGGTAGGGGAAGGGTGG
>RGDT01000264.1 GCA_009918525.1 Planctomycetia bacterium | reverse complement strand
ATTTTGGATCAAATAATACTATTTTCTTATTTTACGAGATCGCACATTAAAGGGCGAATGGGGAAGTCTTTTATCTCAATAGCGAAATGAAGAGAGGACGACCCCCACAGGCCGTTCTATTTCCAGACGATGGATCCCTTCGCTCTGGTCTTTCTCTGTATTCTCTGCTCTATCGCCTATCGTGATCTTCTAGTCGGCAATCGATAACCCAGTCCGTTCCTTTGAGCCGGCAATGCTCCACAATCAGGGTTGCCGAAGAGCCATTGAGCTGAAAGGTAAGTTGCTTCCCCGGACGAGGCGGCCAATCGACCGCGTGCTGCAGATGTTTCACATACCAGGTCAGTTGCTTACCGTTGGGCAAACGAGCCTGAACCAGCACGCCTCGCAGAACTGACGGCGATACGGGTTGCTCAGAGGAACGACGCCGAACTGGTCCCGTAGCAGTGTGTCGTAACAACTGCGTGACCTGGTCTTCACTGAGGGAGTGAATGAACGACATCCCCAGTAGCCAACCACCTTGTGGGTAACTACTGATGTGAACTACCCGAGCCAATACACACGAAACGCCACCATCGGCTTGCGGTAACTCGATCATCAAACCGCTTCCGCTCTCGAACCGTTGTTGCAGCGTCAGATGAAGTCCCGAGGTGCTGATATTGCGAATCACCGCCGGGTGCGACTCCCGACTAAAAGCCGAAGGCGGTTGGCAGGTGGTACGAATTTCACAGCGAAAGCGAGTAGCGTCCCTGCGGTTGATCTGGGATGCGATATCAACATCCAGTTTCGCGCTCATGGACGCCCTCGTTCGGGATACGGTTCGGATACCTAAACTTAGAACACACCGAACGAGGCGTCAAATTTTATCCAAACTGTTTATAATTGCATTGTGTACATTTTTCTTGGGTTAGCGTTTGGTAGCCAATCGTGCTTTCATCTCCTTGACTACTTCAGCATAGGTAGCGTCGTCTGCCAGATTTTTTAGCTCGCCGGGATCTTTGTCGTAATCGTACAACTGCATCCCTTTCTTGCCGCCGTCCCATTCTGTGTAGCGGTAGCGTTCGTTCCGAATCGAACGCCCCATGAACCAGGGCGACTTGCCCACCTTATCACCCGTAGCTGTTGGGGTGCCGCGACTCACCTGGGTGTAGGCGGGGCGGTCCCAAGTGGCGTCGGGATTTTCCAGCAGCGGTCGCAGGCTCGTTCCGTCCGTTTTGGGTGCGGTTAGTCCTGCCAAGTCGGCGAGGGTCGCGTGCAAGTCCACCAGTTCTACCGTGCGTCGGCTCGATTTGCCGTTTCCTTTGGCTCGCGGGTCGTAGATGATTAACGGCACCCGTGCCGAATTCTCGAAAAGACTCATCTTTTGCCATAATCCATGTTCGCCCAGATGATAGCCGTGGTCGCTGATGAATACTACAATCGTACGTTCGGCCAGTTTTTGGCGTTCCAGTTCTGCCAGCACGACGCCGACTTGGGCATCCATGAACGAAGTCGAGGCATAATACGCCTGTAAAGCCTGACGGCGTAGCGTGTCGGTGAGCTTGTCCTGTTCCTTCTTGTAACTGCCGAAGGCCGCTGTGGGATGTTGCTTCCAGTGATCCACGGGGATGGAGGCCAACTTCAGGCGTTCGTTCGGGTACAGGTCGAAATATTTCTTTGGAGCGACATACGGTGTATGGGGCCGAAAAAATCCGCAGGCCAAGAAGAACGGTTTGTCGCGTTTGGTCGCCAATAGTTTGGCGACTTCGGCAGCAATTTTGCCGTCGGTATGCTCGGCGTCAATGCCGTCCGAGGCCAACCAACTGAGGGTACCACCAAAACGAGCCGACCCTTTGGCATCGGGACTGAGCGTGAAGATAAGCCCCGCGTCCTCGTCGTCTTTGTCGCGGCCACGGGGATTGATGGTCCGGTTCCAACTTGGCTTGTCATCGAGTCCTTCGGTACCGATTTGGGCCGGTACGCCGTAGTGATACAGTTTACCAACGCGAACGACTTGATAGCCGCCCTTCTGGAAGGTTTGGCCGAGACTTTGAGCGTCGGGAACATTTTTGCGAAACTGGGTGGCGTTCTCGTAAACACGCAACGTGTCCGGGCGCAGGCCCGTCAGAAAGGACGCTCGACTCGGATTGCACAAGGGAAATTGACAATAGGCACGGTCGAAGCGAACGCCACGCGATGCCAGTTTATCCAGATGGGGTGTTTGACACACCGCGCTACCATAACAGCTTAGGGTGTTGTTTGTCAGGTCATCGGAGACGATGAACAGCACATTCATGCGTTCATCAGCCGCCCACAGGGAAGACGACCCGTACAGAGCAACAACGATCGCGTACCAGAGATACCGCATTGGGGCCAACTCCAGGGAGAGAAATGTCCGCGAGGTCAGGCTATAAGGTGCTTCTCGGTGCGGCGCGAGAATTTATTGGAAAAGAGCGGCAGACTCGGAAGGTCACTCCATCCCGCTGAGTATTGTTCAAAGACAATAAAGATTGCCCTTGCTTGTGGCAGCCCGACTCGGTGAGGATGAGTCGCGGGCATTTTTCCCTTCGTCCGTGATTTTATCAAAATTTCTAACCATGACATGGATTGTCACTCATCGTCCTATCCCAATTTCGTTTATTCCCCGGTACATTGCGCCCGTTCCTTCGCTTTGAAGGATAAAACCGTTCCACACTTTCTTCCACATCGAGGAGCGCGACAATGGTTATCCAGTATCGCCAGGCACGCCGATCATGGTTTCGGTTTCCGCAGCCACAGACGGAGCCACGGCCAAACCAGCAGAGGAATCAAAGCGCTCAGCACCAGACCGAACACAGGGCGGTCGAGGTAAGCTTGCCCCAGAAAAGAGAAGGCGAACCCCATCGCCAAACTACCACAGGACAACGCGACCACGAACGACCCGAACCGCATCCGGGCGATGCCGGCCAAACAACACAACGCCTCGGGAAGCAACGGCATCCAGCGCGACAAGGCGATGGCGGTCAGCCCGTAATTATCGAGAAATCATCGGGAGTGCGTAACACACCGACGATCGCCACCAGAGCCGGAAACGTAAGCGACGGAGCGGATGGGAGGTCGCAAACGCTATCAGCACGGACGATCAGAGCCGGAAGCGTAAGCGACGGAGCGGATGGGAGGTCGCAAACGCTATCGGCACGGACGATCAGAGCCGGCCCTCTCCGCCGTCCGGGTTGGGTCGTACGGCTTTTTCCTTCTTCGCCAGCAATCGTAGCACGATCCATGCTTCGATGGCCTGGAGGACAACGCCGGCCCCGATCAGCCACGGGGCCGCATCCACCAGAAGGACGATCTGATAGGTCGTGGGTGTCGGGGGGTGTGTCAATCGATGTCGTAGGGTTGGCCAGCGAAGCACCCACGCGACCAGTAACGACAACGCTAGTCCACCCGCGAGAACCAACTGAAAAATATAGCGACGACGCGTCATCGGCACAAAACCGTACAACCGCACCGTCGCCTCCGCTTGTCGGCTCATGCGGTTTCGACGTAGCGATTGAAAATGTTTTCCAACATTTCCTGGCGACCGGAGACGTTCTTGTCGGCGTCGCCTTTTTCGAGCATGTATTTTTCGAGGTCTTCCAAGGTGACTTGACCGGCCTCAATCCTGGCACCGATGCCGCTATCCCACGAGGCGTAGCGTTTCTTGATGAAGTCGCTGAGGACGCCGTCCGCCTTCATCTTGGCCGCGATTTTCAGTCCGCGAGCGAAGGCGTCCATCCCACCGATGTGGGCATGGAAGAGATCGACCGGCTCGAAGCTCTCGCGGCGAACTTTGGCGTCAAAGTTCAGTCCGCCGGTCCCCAATCCGCCCTGATCGAGAATGACGAGCATCATCTGTGTCGTCAAATACAGGTCGGTCGGGAACTGGTCGGTATCCCAGCCGAGCATCAGGTTACCCGTATTGGCATCGACCGACCCCAGCACGCCCGCTGCGCTGGCCGTGACCATGTCGTGCATCATGGTGTGCCCGGCCAGCGTCGCGTGATTCGTCTCCAGGTTCAACTTCATCTTGTCCAGCAAATTATACTGACGCAAGAAGTTGATGCACGCTGCCGCGTCGAAGTCGTATTGGTGCGTGGTCGGCTCCTTCGGCTTGGGTTCGATGAGGAACTGGCCGGTGAATCCGATCTTCATTTTGTAGTCGTAGGCGAGGTGGAAGAACTTCGCGAGGTGATCGAGTTCGCGTTTCATGTCGGTGTTCAGGAGCGTACTGTAGCCTTCGCGACCGCCCCAGAACACATAGTTTTCGCCTCCGAGTTCTTTGGTCACTTCCAGGGTCTTTTTGACCTGAGCGGCCGCAAAGGCGAAGACGTCGGCATTGCAAGAAGTCGCGGCACCGTGAACGTAACGCTTGTTGCTGAAGAGGTTGGACGTACCCCAGAGCAGTTTGATACCGGTACGTTGTTGTTGCTCCTTGAGGACGGCGACGACGCGATCGAAGTTAGCATTGCTCTCGCGGAGGTTCGCGCCTTCCGGTGCTACGTCGCGATCGTGGAAGCAGTAGAACTCGACGCCGAGCTTCTGGAGAAACTCGAACATCACCCGCGTGCGGGTGATCGCCATGTCCACCGAATCGGTCCCATCTTCCCAGGGCCGAATCGCACAACCGGGGCCGAACGGATCGCTGCCCGTGCCTCGCAGGGTATGCCAGTAGGCAACGGCAAAACGGAAGTGATCCTTCATCGGTTTACCGGCGACGACAGCGTTGGCGTCGTAGTGACGGAAAGCGAGCGGGTTGGTAGATGTGGGACCTTCGTAGGCGATTTTCGGAACGTCAGGAAAAAAGCTCATGGCACCGATCAGGGGTTGGAGGAGAGGTTACAAAGTAAGGTTCAAGATAGAAAAGAGCAGGGCGGGCGTCATCCGCTCGTGGTGAGGATGGCTTCGCAACCGGCAACACTGCTCGTTACAAGCGATATACCCCATCGTCATACCGCCCTTTATTGCCGTATCGGTACCTTTCATTCCCGTGACGCCCATCCATCAACTCGTGTGTACCAGATCGTCCAGGAAATGGACCAGTGGTGGCTTGATGCCGTTGAAACGGGTGAACAGGCACTCGCAATACGCTCCGACCATGTCGAAGACAAACAAATCTCCCTCCTTAACGGACCCGGGCAGTTTTTGTCCCTTGCTGATCGTATCTGCACTGTCACAGGTCGGCCCACACAGGGTATACGCCGTCTCCGCTCCCGTCCGATGAGCAACCGTGATCGGATAAACGATGCGGTCCAGGGCTTCGTTCAGCCCGTGGTAAATTCCCACATCCAGATGCAACCACTCTCCATCCGACCGAGGAGTACGCAACAGGAGCCGAGAACTCATCGCCGCCGCCGTCGCGATGATGCCGCGTCCTGGCTCCACCGCAAGCGTTACCGGGTGATCCGGCAACTCGGTCTTCAAAACGCGATCAACCACGTCGAGAATGTCCTTAACCTTAGGAATG
>RGDT01000263.1 GCA_009918525.1 Planctomycetia bacterium | reverse complement strand
ATCGTGATTAACCCCTTCAGACGGTATTTATCGTCAACTAGGAGAAGTTTCTCCACCTTATTTTGGGTCAGGATCCGTTCTGCTTCTTCGAGCGTGGTATTTTCCGGAGCCGTCACGAGGTTATCTTTGGTCATCACCTCGCTTATTTTTTGATTGAAGTTGGTCAAGAACCGCAGATCGCGACGGGTGAGAATCCCCTTGAGGTAACCGTTGACCGTGATCGGCACGCCGGAAATCTGATTCTCCTCCATCAATTTGCGAGCATTACCGACTGATTCATCGGGCGGAAGGGTAACGGGGTCGGTGATGATACCGTTCTCCGAGCGTTTGACTTTGTCCACCTCGCGTGTCTGGTCCAAAATGGTCATATTTTTATGGATAATGCCTAGACCACCTTCTTGAGCCAGCGCAATTGCCAGACCGCTCTCCGTGACGGTATCCATTGGACTGGACAAGATGGGCAAATTGAGTTTGATCGTCCGGGTTAGCTGAGTGCGAATGTCTACATCGCGCGGCACAACATCCGAATAGCCGGGTTCGAGTAATACGTCGTCGAAAGTAATGCCCTTGTATGCGATGCGGTCCTGCATGGGGTAGTCCCTCTTGGGTGTAATGGGTATTATACCTCACAGGTAAAGGGAGGCGATATTGTAAGCAGGATCCTTGACGTACTATCCCTCCCCGTGGAAACTATCTCTTAGGCCTCCCCTACTCTTTTTCTCGCACCGAGGATAATTCAAATGACCGACCGACGCGATTTCCTCCAATCCGGTCTAACCGGCGGTGTACTGCTAGCTTCCGGTCTCGTTCACGCCGCTGGACCCGACACCCTCAAAGTCGGACTCATCGGCTGCGGTGGCCGTGGAACGGGAGCGGCCGTCAATGCATTACGGGCGGACGGCAACGTCCAACTGACGGCAATGGGCGACATGTACGGCGACCGACTCGAATCTAGCTTGCGAAGTCTGCAAAACGAGGGCGATCTCGCCAAGAAGATTGCTGTCAAGCCCGATCAAAAATTCACAGGCCTTGACGCTTACAAAAAAGTAATCGAGTCCGGCGTAGATGTTGTCATCCTCACAACCCCTCCCGGCTTCAGGCCTATGCAGCTCGAAGCGGCCGTCGCAGCGGGTAAGCATGTTTTTTGTGAAAAGCCGATGGCAACCGACGCCCCTGGTGTGCGTCGTGTGATCGAGACGTGCAAAAAGGCCAAGGAGAAGGGCTTAGCCGTCGTAGCGGGATTCTGCTACCGGTATCAACGGCTGAAGCGGGAATTAATGCAACGCATCCATGATGGCGAGATCGGTAAGATCGTCAACGTCCACACCGTGTACCACGCAGGAGCCTTGTGGCATCGTCCTCGGACCGAAGGTTGGGACGATTTTACCGCTCAGGTACGTAACTGGCCTTATTACACCTGGCTATCGGGTGATCACATCGTCGAACAGGCAATCCACAGCATCGATAAGGGCGCGTGGGCTTTGAAAGATGAGACACCGATTAAGGCCATCGGTTTAGGTGGACGGCAATCCCGCACGGGTGCGGATTTCGGCCACATATTTGATCACCACTACGTCTGTTACGAGTACAAAGACGGCGTCAAGTTCTTCCACAGCACCCGTCAGCAAGTCGGCACGAAGCAGGAAGTATCCGACTTCATCTATGGTACCGAGGGTACCGCCAGCGTGGTTAGCCAGGAAATCCACAAGATCGTAGGCAAAAGGCCGTTCCAAAAGTCGGCCCGCGCCGAGATGCGGACGAGCAAAGACGATATGTACCAGAACGAACACGACGAACTATTTCGGTCGATCCGCTCGGGCAAAGTGATCAACGATGGCGAATGGATGACGAAAAGCACCCTGCTAGGGATTATGGGTCGCATGGCGACCTACACCGGCCAGGAGATAACCTGGGAAATGGCGATGAACTCTAAAGAAGACCTGTTGCCCAACAGTCTGAAGGAAGGACCGCTACCCACCCCACCCGTAGCGAAACCGGGCTTCACCAAGTTCAGTTGATCGGAGAACGACCATGCAAGCGGTGAGCCGTGAGGCTCACCCGCTTTGCTTGATTGTGTCAGCGTTGAACCCGCGCTGAACCGCCCTTGGCAAGAGTCTCGACCTCATCAAGGCGAGCCATGGTTGTGTCACCGTGGTAAGTTGTGAGCAAGGCACCATGAGCCCAGCCCAGTCGCAGCGATTCCTCGGGACTGCGACCCTTTTGAAGTCCGTAAATTAAGCCGGAAGCAAAGCCGTCCCCGCCGCCAATACGGTCCAATACGTCGAGCTGGCACGTTGGGCTAACGAATGTCTTGCCGTTGAGCCATAAAACAGCGGCCCAGTCGTGGCGATTGGTCGAATGCACTTCGCGAAGTGTGGTTCCAACCAGTTTGATGTTGGGAAACTGGGCGATGGTTCGCTCTATCATGCTGAAGAACGTATTCGGGTCTAAATCGTGCTTCGTAGCCTGAACGTCGGGACCGGCTACTCCTAAGCCTTTTTGCATATCTTCTTCGTTGCCGATGAGACAATCAACGTGTTGAACAATGCGGCCTAGTGTCTTTTGTGCCCGTTCGATGCCACCGACGGACGCCCAGAGTTTGGCTCGATAGTTAAGATCGAACGATGTCAACGCACCTGCGGCTTTGGCAGCCTGCATTGCCTCGATGATCAGTTCGCTGGTGGTTTCGGACAGCGCCGCGAAGATACCGCCGGAGTGGAACCACCGAACACCGCGAGAGAAGATCGCTTTCCAGTCAAAATCGCCTGGCTTGAGCATAGCCCCGGCCTCGTTGGCGCGGTTGTAAAAAACAACAGGACCACGGATACCGTGCGCACGGTCGCTGTAAACGGTAGCGATGTTAGGACCACGAACGCCATCGTTTTTGAACCACTTGTAATAAGGCGTGACGCCCATCTCGCGAACACGGGCTTGGACCAATTCACCGATCCCATAATCGACCATCGCTGTTGCGATGCCGGTTTTCAAACCAAAGCAGTCGGAAAGATTGGCGGCGACGTTGTATTCACCACCTGAGACATGAATCTCGAAGGATCGCGCCTTACGGAACGGCACAACGCCTGGGTCGAGTCGGTGAACCAACGCCCCAAGAGACAGGAAATCCAACTCACACGCATCGCTACGGATCGACAGACCGCTCATCATTTGCTCCGAATCGTAGAGTTACTCAAGCCATTCGTCTGAAGGCAAATTCGTTGCTGCCGCCCTCGGCATTATCCGCCCAGAGATCGTTTTAGGATCGCGACCTCCTCACGCAAACGGGCCACCTCGTCACGCAATGAGGCTAAACCCGCTTCGAGGACTGGTATTCGATCATCCATTTTTGGCGATGATGGGGCGGCGACCACCGTGTGCGCGACCGAAGCCGGCACGCTGGTATATTGAACTTTCAAACGCGAAAATTCTTCATCGCCGTGGAAACCGTGGGTGATGACCGCGCCGCGACGGTCTTCCGGCGTCAGATATTGAACGAGCCGACGTTCCAGCAAGGGCTTAAGATAGCCTTTGAGGGAATCCAGATCAGGAATCTCGACCATCCGCGAAGCCCTCGTGCGAATCTCACCTTCTGTCTGGGGACCGCGCAATAGTAGCTCGGCGATAATGGCCATTTCTCGCGAATCGAGATGCCACTGTTCGTACACCAGATGCCGCCACTTCTCGGATCGACCGCTGAAGACTTTTGTGACAAGTGCTTTGGCTTTGAGTAGGTTGAGAGCGTCCATAACCTCGTCTTCGTCCAGTTCCAGCACTGGATCGCGATTCGACTTCTGGTTGCAACCAGCAACCAACGCGTTAATCGACATCGGATAGCCGTCGGCCGATGTCTTGCTTTTTTCGATCAGCGTCCCCAACACACGCCGCTCATCACGGCTGAAAGAGGGCCACGGGCCACCAGGGGCATATGAAACACTTTCCGCGTCCATGATCGGTCTCCTTGACGGCTTATAGGCTTAGGAGGTTATCCCCCCGCGCAGAACCAAGTGGTCTAAGTTCCCTGTTCGCTATTTAGACGCGTAGCGTTTGATATTCCTCTTGGGCGTTGCTGTCCACCCCCACCCTCACCTCCTGTTGTTAGGATTCTGGGTTGGAATGCTCCGGAAACACCGGGGCGTTGACACACACTGCTCGCTTGACGAATCATGGCGGTTGTCCTTCCCTTGAGGTTCCAGATCCGATCAGGATGTGTACCATCTGCACATGGACACTTTGAAACGTCGTCTAATAAGTGGCCCCCCACTACTCATGGACGCTGCGACGGGGACAGCCTTATTGGCGATGGGACTGGATCCCATTGCCGCTGTGCAGACACATAAAGCCGCACTTATTTCCTTGCACGCTAGCCACGTCAAAGCAGGGGCCGAAGTCATCGTAACCGCGACCTTTTCGTCGCGAACGACCGAGGCATGTCGTCAAGGCGTCGAAGCAGCACGCCTAGCCGGGGCCAATTACGTCTTAGGAAGCATCGGCCCGTGCCGTCGCGAGGAACTTTTTGAAATCGCCCAAGGGTTCCAGAATGCGGACGGCATACTGCTAGAGACCTTTTCATCGCCAGAAGGTTTGGAACGTGCCGCGCAGGCTCGCGATTATCTAGACGAATCGATAGCGGTTTTATTGTCGCTGACCTATAGGCGTCACCTCGGACAGTACCTCACGTTCCATGGCGATCTCCCGGAGAACATGGCCCGCCGGGCTGCGAACTACGGTATCACGGCACTGGGGGTGAATTGCGGTCTTCATGTAACGCCGGAAGATTGTGCGGCGATCTTGCAACGCTACCGGAGTGAATGTAATCTTCCGCTATTCGCACGACCGAATGCCGGTTCACCCGTTCTCGATTCAGAAAGGAGAGGGGAAGCCATGACTATCGGCGATGATGTAACCCCGAGACGATTGGCGGAAGTGGATTGGTCCGGTGCCGCGATGGTTGGCGGTTGCTGCGGCACCACAACTGCCCACGTAGCCGCATTAAGATCAGCGTTCGCGAAAAAATCGGAAAGATAATCCTTCATGGATTCGCACCTCCCACTCCGTTTGAAGGAGAAGCTTGTCCCGATAAACTAGGATCGCTTCAAGTGCCTGATTCTGTTGGTGTTTCCAGTCGTCCGGTGCGAACCTCCTGGCGGTAATTTGCTTGCCAGTATTCGCCCGTTTCTAGGTGTAGGCACGTGAGCCAGCCATCGACGTCATAGACACCCGTATCAATACACACGACACCCGGAAGTACCAAAGGCCGACCATTCGCTTGTCGAGTGTGCCCACAAACCAGCGTTTTTCCTGAATAGTGCTGTACGGGGCCTTCCAATTTTGTCCAACGTAAATCAATCTCCTTTTGTTCGCTCATCGGCAAGGAGGGATCGACGTTTGCATGAGCGAAAAGGTGCGTCTGAGTTTCGTGATACATCCGACACGAACGATTAAGAAAGTCCAAATGCGCATAAGGAACTCGGCTCAACGGATTATCAATGGGTC